>JBBTVF010000092.1:0-3345 GCA_038063335.1 Patescibacteria group bacterium | reverse complement strand
TGCCGGGAAAACCGGAACCGCTTTTGTGCCGGATTTCGGCAAAAACGGTTATACCGATGAAGTAATTAATACTTATATGGGTTTCGCGCCGGTTTCTGACCCGAAATTCGTAATTTTAATAAAATTGGATAAACCGAAGGGCAGTCCTTTGGCCGGCCAGACCGTGGTGCCGGCTTTCCGCGAACTGGCGCAATTTATTTTGAATTATTACAATATAGCGCCGGATAGATTAGCCGCCAGCCAATAGCCGCCAAGAATTAGGATTTTATATGTTTATTTTAATAGATAATTTAAAAATTAATTATGAAAAAGAAGGTTCTGAGAAAACAGAGAAAATTTTTGTTTTGCTTCATGGTTGGCAGGATAATTTAAAAAGATGGGATTTTATTTCGTCCGACTTTTTCGTTGATAACTATCAAATTATCAGACTGGATTTCCCGGGTTTTGGTTTTTCCGATACGCCAAAAGAGCCGTGGGATGTTTTGGACTATACGGAATTTTTAAATAATTTTTTGGCTAAATTAGGAATTAACAACGACATTATTCTTTTGGGCCATTCTTTGGGCGGTCGGGTGGCGATAAAATTTGCTTCGCTTTATCCTGAAAAAATTTCTAAATTGATTTTAGTAGATTCCGCTGGCATTAAACCCAAGAAAAATTTAAAATGTTTTTTTTATTTTATTCTGGCGAAAATAGGAGGAGTTGTTTTCTCTTTGCCGATTTTCAGAAAATTCAGAGAAAAAATCAAAGCGAAATTTTATCAACAAATAGCGGCCGAGGATTATTTAAATATTTCTAATCCAATCATTAAATCGTCTTTTTTAAAAATTATTAACGAGGATTTGCAAAATGACGCCCAAAAAATAAAAAATGAAACTCTCATTGTGTGGGGAGAAAAAGACAAGGAAACGCCGCTAAAAGACGCTTTTGTTTTTCATAAATTTATTAAAAATTCGGAATTACGAATCATTAAAGATGCCGGCCATCTTCCATTTTTAAACAAAAAAGAAGAATTTTTAAAATATATCAATAATTTCATCAAAAAATAAATATCAATATGATTTCAAGCATCAAAAATCTGCTTTATATTTATCAATTGTCGGAATACGATAATGGATTTTTTTTGAGATGGATTAATAATCACCCCGATTTGGATAGTTATTTAAAATCAAAAAAAGAAAATCCGGTTTGGACGATAAAGGCAAAAATTATTTTTATAATCTCATTTTTTTACTTGCCGTTATATTTATTTTTTCCTAAAAAACGGTTTGTTTATTCTCTGATTTTAGCCGCGGCGATTATAAAACCGTTGGAAATAATCGTTATTTTTTTTATCGTTCAAAAAATAAAATTCAGATTGAAAAAATATAAAAATTTGATAAAAATAGGAATTACGGGCAGTTATGGGAAAACCACCACTAAAGAATATTTGGCTGAAATTTTGTCGGTAAAATACCGGGTTTTGAAAAGCCCGGAAAATATCAATACTTTGTTAGGGTTGGCAAAATTTATTTCTAAAAATTTAGATGAATCATTTCAGGTTTTAGTTATTGAAATGGCGGCTTACAAGAAGGGCGATATTAAAAAATTTTGCCGAATGATAAATCCGGAAATAAGAATTTTAACCGGATTGGCGGATTCTCATCTGGAGCGTTTCGGTTCGCTGGAAAATATCGTTGAAGCTAAATTTGAAATCGCGGAGAGTTTATTGGATGACAAAAATTTGGTTTTTCTTAATGCAGATAATCCTTTTATTGTTCAAAATTATCAAAAATTTTTTAAAATCAATCCGGAATTTTATGGAATTAATCCTGAGATTCAGAAAGTTTTTAAAGCTGAGAATATTAAAATTTCGGAAGAGGGATTGGAATTTAATATTTTTAAAAATCAAGAATTTTATTTCAACGCTAAAATTAGGGTTTTTGGAAGGCAGAATATAGAGCCGATTTTATTGGTGATTAGTATTGCCGATAAATTAGGACTTTCTAAGGAAGAAATTTTAACGGGCCTTAAAAATTTAAAACCGTTGCCGCGCCGTCTTTTTCCGACTAAAAATTCTCAAGGAATTGTTATTATCGATGACAGCTATAATATTTCCAAAGCCAGCATTGAGGCAGCGCTCGAATTTTTAAAAGAAACTTTTCCGAAAAGAAGAAAAATAATTATTGCTGCCGGTTTGGTGGAACAAGGGGTGAGTAAAAACGAAAATAATAAATGGTTTGGCGAAAAGATAAAAACAATAGGCGATTTAAATTTAATAATCAGAAATTCCAATACTCAATTTATAATTAAAGGAACAAATCTTCCCGAAAAGGAAATTTTAGAATATAATAAAAACAGAAGATTTGAAACTATTAACCAGAAAATTGTTATTTTTGAAAACGCCGAAGAATTAAATTTTTTCCTTCCGGAAATTTCAAAATCAGGCGATGCAATTTTAATGTTTCCTTATGACTTACCAGCCCACTATTATTAATAAAAAATTAAATATCGGAGTTTTTTTTGGTTCACGCTCTCTGGAACACGATGTTTCGATCATCACTGCTCAGATGATTATTGATGTATTAAAGAAAAGTGATAAATATAATGCGATACCGGTTTATCTTGATAAAAAAGGGAGTTGGTTTATTTCAAGTAGTTTGGGAGATGTTAAATTTTTTCGAAGACCGGAATTTGAAAAAGAATTGGATAAAATAGGCGATTTTTTGTTGGACTTGGACGCCTCAAAAGGGTTTTTAAAATTTCAGCCAAAAAGGAAAAAATTGTTTTCGCGGTCAAATATAATCATTATTGACGTTGCTTTTCCTGCTTTTCACGGCTCCTTTGGCGAAGACGGAACTATTCAGGGACTTTTTGAAATTTTAAATATTCCATATGTCGGTTGCGGAGTTTTGGCTTCGGCCTTAGTAATGAATAAAATTGTTTCCAGAAAAATTTTAGAAAAAGAAGGTTTTTTAATTGTAAACAATCTCTGGTTTTGTAAAAATGAATTTGAAAGAAGAAAAAAAGAAGAAATTTTTAAGGAAATTGAACAAAAACTGTCTTATCCGTTGTTTGTTAAGCCAAATCGGCTTGGTTCCAGCATCGGCATTTCTAAGGTAAATAATCAAAAAGAGCTGGATTTTGCAATTGAAGTTGTTTTTCAATTTGACGAGAAAGTAATTATTGAGGAAGCGGTTCAAAACTTGATGGAGGTAAATTGCGCGGTAATCGGCAACGACGATTTAGTAGTTTCTTTACCAGAACAGCCGTCTTATAAACAAGAGTTTCAGACATTTGAAGAAAAATATCTGACTAAGGGCGGAACAATTAAAAAGGGAGCGAAGAAAAATATTATTCCGGCGC
>JBBTVF010000091.1:0-5609 GCA_038063335.1 Patescibacteria group bacterium | reverse complement strand
TTCATATGCGGTCCGCCTTGCAATCCCGGAAAAACAACTTTATCAATCGTCGCAGAAAATTCTTTTTTTGAAAAAATAATAGCCGCTCTCGGGCCTCGCAATGTTTTATGCGTTGTTGTCGTGATAACGTCAGCGTATCTAAAGGGAGAAGGATAAACGCCTCCGGCGACCAAGCCGGCGAAGTGCGACATGTCAACCATCAAAATAGCGTTAACGGCATCAGCGATTTTTCTGAATTTTTTAAAATCAATAATCCGCGAATAAGCGGTATAGCCGCAGACAATCAATTTCGGCTTTTCTTTTTTGGCAATGCGCGAAATTTCATTGTAATCCAATTGTTCGGTTTTCGGGTCAACGCCGTAAGAAATTTGCTTCCATAATTTTCCTGTGGCACTGGCTTTGTGCCCATGAGTTAAATGGCCGCCCATATTAAGTTGCATTCCCATTATCTTTTCATTAAGTGGCACGAGTGCTAGATAAACCGCTAGATTTGCCGGAGAGCCGGAATACGGTTGAACATTAACGTTCCAATTTTTATAATCCGCCGGCTGGCGGATAAAAAGTTTAAGCGCTCTTTCTTGGCATAATTTTTCCAATTTATCGCAAAATTCATTGCCTCCATAATATCTGGCATGAGGATATCCTTCGCTGTATTTATTGGTGAAAATTGAACCCAGTGCTTCCAAAACACTTTCGGAAACAAAATTTTCTGAAGCAATCAGGTTGATTGTTTCTTTTTGGTGTTTATCTTCAGCAACAACAAGTTTATAAATTTCAGAGTCGGTTTTTTGTAGATTTTTTAAAATCATTTTAGCGCTTCTTCAATAAGAGTTTTTACACCTTTTTTCATTTCGCCATATTGATCTTTGAAGTCGTCAATTGGCAAAGCGCCATTAACGGAAGTTTTTTTATTGTTTTTATTGATAATAATGCTATATGGCGTGCCTTGAGCGCCGGAATTCATGGCATCTTGAGCGTAGCTGTTTATTTTTTCCTTAAATTCTCCGCTATTTAGGCAATTTTCAAATTGCGTTTTATTTAATCCGACATTTTCGGCTATTTTAGTAAATTTATTTGATATTAAATTTTCTTCGGAAGACGATAGTGCCATATATTGGTTAAGATATTCCCAAAAAATATCGTTGCCGCCGATTTTTGCCGCGCATTCTGACGCTTCAGCCGCTTTTTGCGCCAATGGATGAAGTTGTTCAAGCGGAAAATGCCGGTAAATCCAGGCCACTTGGCCGCTCTCACCGTATTCTTCCATTATTTTCAACATTGTCTGGTGGAAATTCTTGCAATACGGGCATTCCATATCGGAAAATTCAATAATTTGAACGGGAGCGTTTTTGTCGCCCCGGACATGGTCGTCATTGCTTATCGGAATTACATTTTCTATATTCGGAGCGGTTTTTTCCGCGGTTTGTCCGGATTTTTTCGGCTCAATATTTTTTAACCCGGCGGTGTAAATCCAGGCGCCGGCAACAAGCAAAGCGGCGATAACAATACTCGCCGGCAAAAGATAATCTTTATTTTCCTTTGGCGTATTTTCCATAATTTAATTATCTTTATTTAATTGTTTTCGTCAATGATAAAAATTATATCACAATTTTTTTTCAGAACGTTTTTTGATAAATCTTTCAATAACAAAGAAAAGCGCAAGGGCGACGAGCAATCCTATTTCAATAAATTTAACGTATTTTTTAATAAGAATGAAAGATGCGCCGGATAAATATCCCAAGCCGCCGATAAGTAAAATCCAAAGCAATGTCGGGAGCAGATTATATTTAATTATTTTTTTTAGATTGATATTTAGGGCGCCGGCGCGCAATATTACAAGATGATGAATGCCGTAAATAAATTTTGAAATAAAAATAGTATGCGGCAATCTGTTAATTAAATGGTCGTCGGCGAATTTTACGCGGCTTGTTATTTTATTAATAAAAGACGAGGAATTGTTGATGCGTCGGCCAAGCCAATACCAAAAGATATCGCCGATTATAGCTCCGCTGAAAGCGACTAAAAGAAATTTTCCAATATTAAAAAATCCGTGATAAGTTAAGAACGAAGCGATAAACAGCGTGGTGTCTCCTTCAAGCGCAAGGCCGATGAAAATTAAAAAATAGCCCAAGGGCTTCCATAAAAGCAGATATTGGAACAGCAATGTTTCCATATATATAATTATATCGGTTTAAGAGAAAAAATAAATCCCGTTAGAAATAAAACTTCTAACGGGATAAAAGTTGACATTTTATAAAATGCATTTTATTCTATATATTAGTTATTAATAAAAAAATAATAAAAAATTTAAATATGGGAGGTTGTGATGGAAAGAGAAGCCAAATTTTTATTCAATCAGTTTGATATTAACGACAACGCATTGGCAGGCATGACATTAAAAAGCGCTGGGAATTTTTTCCCGGAAAATAATGAAGAAGCGTGCGCGAACGCCGAAAAAGCTTTAAGATTAACAGGTTTTTCTTATTTATTTAATAATGCGGCAATTATGCGCGCCGCGCACGGCAAAAAAGTTTTTTTCTCGGATGATAAGTTTAAACCATTACAGTATTTTTGTGACGGAATAATTTATCATGGAAGGGGCGCTATAGTGTGTTTTCCGGGTGGCTGTCCGATAGTGGCTTTTCGCGATAAGAAAAGCAATATATCCGGCATATTGCACGGAAGCTGGAAAGCCATCGCTTCAATGGTTATAGAAAGTTTTTTGCGCAAATGGGAGCAGTTTGGTGGAAATCCAGAGACAACGATAATTAATTTTTTGCCGGCAACGTGCGAAAATGGTTTGATATTTGACAATATTTATTTCCAAAATATTGTTAAGGAAATGCCCTATGATATTAATTTGTTCGTAAAACAAATTAATAAAAATTATGTTAGTTTTTCATTAGCCATGTTTATTAAACAAATATTAAATAGACATGGATATGTTGCTAAGATAAATAAGGATTGCGTTTGTTGCGGTGATAAATTTTGGTTTTATCGTCGTGATGATAAAAACGGCTTTAAATACAGAAATGCCGCGTTTATCATAACGGTATCATAACGGAACGAGATTTTTTTCCTCGCCGAGGCATCGGCGGGGAATTTTTATTTATTTCTAAAAAATAAAAGCGAAGGAGAAGCAATAAATATAGACGAATAAGTGCCGATAATTGTGCCAGTCATAATCAATAAGACAAAATATTTTAATGAAAGCGGACCGTAAAAGAAAAGCGCCAAGAGTGTTAAAACTAAAGTGAGGGAAGTGTTGACGGAGCGCACGAAAGTTTGGCGAACGCTGTCGTTAATGATTTCTTTTAAATCTTTGCGACCGCTGTCAAGTAAAAGATTCTCCCTGATTCTGTCAAAAACAACGATTGTATCATGGACTGAAAAACCAATTATAACCAGTAAGGCCACGATAAATTTTGTATCCAGTTCAACGCCGAATTTCCATCCCAAAAGCGCGAGCGCGCCGACGGAAACAATAACATCATGAAAAAGAGTAATTAGGGTAATTATTCCGTATTTCCATGATTTAACGGGATAAGAAACTTTACGGAAGGCGTAAGCGACATACAAAGAAATGCCTAAAATTACAAGAATAACCGCCCAAACCGCCTTTCCTTTTAATTCTTTGCCGATGGTCGGGCCAATTGTTTCATAACGCAGTTCTTCCATATCCCCGAATTTATTTTTTAATGCCGTAAGATATTGTTGATGTTCTTCTTCGGAAATATGGCCGAGTTTAATCAAATAACTCTGGCTTTCGGATTCCGGATAAACAGTCGCGTTTTTAACGTTGAGTTCATTTTCAAAAACATTTTTTATTTTTTCATTAATGTCCGCGTTGGTCTGTGCCAAGTCAGTATTAGTTAGTTTTATCTGCCACAAAGTGCCACCGGTAAAATCAATTCCGGGTTTTAAGCCATAAATAAAAACTGCCGCAATACTTACGATTGTTAAAACAGTGGAAATGAAGAAAAATATGTAGCGATATTTAATTAGATTCATAATTTTATTTTTTTACAAACACTCTCATCATTGTTCTTGTGATGGTGATTGCCGAAAACATTGAAACTAAAACGCCGATTAAAAGCGTTAAGGCGAAGCCTTTGACAAAACTGGTGGTGAAAAAATAAAGAATAAGCGAAGTGATAATCGTGCTCACATTTGAGTCGCGAATTGACGGCCAAGCGCGTTTAAATCCTTCTTCAATCGCCGATACTTTCGTCAAACCCTTTTTAATTTCTTCTTTTGTTCTTTCAAAAATCAGGACATTGGCATCAACCGCCATTCCGATCGAAAGAATAAAGCCGGCAATACCTGATAAGGTCATTGTCGCGGAAAATAATTTTAAAATAGCTAATGTCAGGGCGGTGTAAATCAAAAGCGCTAAAGAAGCGAAAATGCCGCGCGTTCGGTAATAAATTATCATAAAAACCATAACCGCCAGCGTACCGATAAAACCGCCGTAAATGGCTTTTTTAAGTGATTCCTGCCCCAAGCTGGCGCCGACCAACTGCTGGCTGATTAAATTTATAGGAGCGGGCAGGGCGCCGGCGTTAAATCTGGAAACAATTCTTTTAGCTTCATCTGGAGTAAAACGTCCGGTGATTTGCGCTTTTCCGCCGGAAATTTTTTCCTGTACCGTGGCGCAATCATTGTCGTTGATTTGGCGGTCAATGGAAACGCAAACTAATTTGCCGACATTGCGGCCGGTAATTTCTTCAAAAATTTTCGCGCCTTCGTCGTTGAATTGCAAAGCTATCTGCGGAACGCCAGTGGTTTGGTCGAAATCAATCTGGCTGCCCTTTAAATACCGGCCGGTTAAAGCAGTCGGAATGAATTGCGTTGAAGTACCAACTTCTGAAGTTTCATAAAATTCCAAAAGCGGGGTTGAACCGATTTGATTTACAGCTTCTTTAACATCTTTTATTCCGGCAAGCTCAACTATTAAACGATAATTATCGCCTTCTTTAGCGGTAACAATTGAAGGCTCGGCAACTCCGAAAAGATTTACTCTTTTTTCTATCACGTCGCGGAGCCCGGCAATGACCGAATCGCGGTCAACGCCGGCAACTTGGTTCATATCAATTTCATAAATCAAATGCGTTCCGCCAACTAAATCAAGCCCCAATTTCCAAGGAAGTTTTTTTGCCAGCCAATCAAACGGCGTTGAAAATTTCGGATAAACAAAAAAAACCGCCGTAATGGCCAAAAGAATAATTATAAAGAATAAAAATATCGGGCGCTTCACCCCCACACCATAACGAATTTATATTTTATTCTATAATATAAAAATATAGAATAAAATTTTCATTCATTTATGTTTTATGATTATATGTAATGCCCCACAATTCGTTTGGTGTGGGGGTTCATTTTTTTAATATTAAACAAAAACAGCTCTAAAATCAAGAGCTGTTTTTATTATGTCTATTTCTTATATTTAGAAATCACTGGAAGCCGGTAAAATGGTAAGGTCGCTTCCGACTTCGTATAAATTGGCATTATTGCCTCCATCTTTCGCTCTTTTATCATCTTCAACCGTGAAAGCGCTACTTTCTAATTGAGTGTTTATTTCAAAACCTAATGGTGAAGATTTACAGGAA
>JBBTVF010000090.1:0-2018 GCA_038063335.1 Patescibacteria group bacterium | reverse complement strand
ATATTATTGGCAAAACTTAATTCCGAAGTTTCTATTTCTTGATTATAAATAAAAGACGTCTCAACTTCAATATTTTCATAATTCTTATGAACGTAAAAATTTTCTTTTTGTATCGGCTTTTTAAAGCGATTAAGATAATTAATAAAAGACAACAATCCCCCCTCAAAATAAAAGGAATGGTAAAGTGGCGCGGCTTTAGAGTCTTTTTTGTCAATAATTTCTATTTTTACTCCCTTGGTTAAAAACGCCTGCTGGCGAAGATGGTCTATAATCTTTTTCCTGTCAAATTTTATTTCCTTGAAAATTTCCGGGTCCGCTTCAAAAATAACTTTTGTGCCGTTCTTTGCGCATTTTCCGATTTTTTTAACGCTATACTGCGGCTTGCCTTGTTTATATTCCTGCGCATACAACCCGCCATCTTTGCAAACTTCCACTTTTACCCATTTTGACAAAGCATTAACCACAGAAACGCCGACGCCGTGCAAACCGCCAGAAATCTTATACGATTCGCCACCGAATTTTCCGCCAGCGTGTAAGGTGCACATTACGGTTTCTAAAGCCGATTTTTTTGTATGCGGATGAATATCAACCGGAATACCGCGGCCATCATCTTGCACCGCTATTCTGTTATTTTCCAACAGCTCAACCCTGATATTTTTGGCGTATCCGCCCATTGCTTCATCCAAAGAATTATCCACGACTTCCCAAATTAAATGATGCAACCCGTCTGTTCCAGTTGAACCGATATACATTCCCGGCCGCTTTCTCACCGGCTCCAAGCCCTCTAAAACATAGATGTCTTTAGCGGCATAAGAAACGTTATTATTCTGCTGTTTTTCCTCTTTTTTTATGGATTTTTTTGCCATTTTTTTAATTTAAACAATAAAATACCCGCTTAGGGTATTATTATCTTACCAAAAATTCACTTTAAAAACAAGCGATTATTTTTTAAATTTTATACCTATAATCCTCTCGTTTTCTTTTTTGCCGTATTTTAATTTTATCATTATAACGTTTTTGGGCAATATCCGTTTAATTCTTTCCGGCCATTCTATTAAAATAATATTTTCGGGATTATTTAAGATTTCTTTTATACCCGTGCTTAAAATATCTTTCGGTTTGTGAATATGATAGCAATCTATATGATAAATTCTTTTATAATCTTTATAACTTTTAACTTTATAACTTTTAACTATTATAAAAGTAGGGCTGGTAATTTTTTTTCTAATACCAACGCCGCGCAAAAATCCTTGGACAAAAGTTGTTTTGCCCGCTCCCAAGTCGCCGCTTAAAGCCAATACTAACACAGACCTACGCGGAAATTTGGCGCTTAAAATTTCTTGCGCCAATAATTTCGCTATTTTTTTAGTCTGAGCGAATGAAGTTGTTTTAATCAAATCTTACCCTTAATTTTTTAGACTTATCGCGAAGAATTTTCGGTAAAATTATTTTTAAAATTCCGTTTTTAAAAGAAGCAATCGCCCTATCAGCGTCAATTTCCTGAGGCAGAATAACGGCGCGGCTAAATCTTCCCCAAAAACATTCTTGGCAAAGATATTCCTTATCTGAATCCTTGTCTTCTTTTGAACGCTTACCATTGATTATGACTGAATCAATAGTAATGGAAACGTCTATGTCTTCGCCTTTTACGCCGGCAATCGCCGATTCTATAACAAAGCTTGTTTCCGTAGAATAAACGTCAACCGCCAACTGTCCTTCTTCTTCCGCGGCATTATCCAATTCTTCTTCCTTATCGTTATTATTTATTTTTAAATCTTTATTATCCATTTTTAAATTTGTTTTATTTTTATTATTATTGCCGTTTTCTTGTTTATAAAAATTTTTCCTTGTTCCGTCCGCCTGCGCAGACAGGTTAGAATCGGAACTTTGCCGACCATTTGAAAAATCGGAAAATTTTCCATCCGGTCCAACGCCGGCCAATTTTGAAAAAAAATCTTTATCGTTCACCCCCACACCAAACGAGTTTATGACTTAAGACTAAGTTTAATTCTAATTTT
>JBBTVF010000089.1:0-1273 GCA_038063335.1 Patescibacteria group bacterium | reverse complement strand
AGTATGAAGATTCGGCAAAACCAAGTATCTGGAAATTCCCACAAAGAAACAAAATTGTAGCTAGCCTCGCCTCACTTGGGGTTCTTGTTATTGAGGCGGGTAGCGGGAGTGGATCACTTGTAACTGCCAAAATTGCAAAAAAAATGGGCAAGAAAGTTTGGGCAGTACCTGGGCCTATAAATTCAAGAGTTTCTGTTGGATGTAATCAGTTAATTAAAAGTGGAGATGCAATAATGGCTACATCCGCGATGGATGTCGCGAAATTACGAATAACAAATGACAAATTACAAATTACGACTAAAAACTTTGAAAACAAACAAGAAGAACAAATATATAAACTACTCCAACTGGAACCTTTGGAAATTGATGAAATTGTGGCTAAATTAGGCGAGGACGTTGTTGAGATTGGAACAACGCTGTCAATTATGGGAATAAAGGGTCTAGTTACTGAAAGTGGAGGAAAATACTACATAAATAACTAATTTCCATGTGCCACATCAAAAACACAACCCATATGTGATGGGGCAGTTGGATATTTGTTGGTTATTGTCTCACAAGTATCTCCACCACTAGGACAAAGAGCAGCATAACCACCGCCAGTTGCACAACTATTTTCTTTCGTAAAACATCCGTTTTCATAACCATTTTCAGTTATTTTAATTGCTGAAATAAATTGATTATCATTCCAGGTACACGAGCTGGGGATAGAAGCTTTTAGATCTAGCCCAAAACATTGAAAAGCCATTCCACCATCAGCACTGTCATTTAAATTCCATGCAAGTCCATAGACGGCGTCAAGTAAATTACAGACATTAGGCTCTCCTCGATTAGGGTCTAGTTGTTGCAAGTCAGGTTTAATCTTTTTGGCAATATTTTGCCAAGTATTTCCATTGAAACCCATAAAATGATCATCTCCACTTGTTTGACAACCTGGCACCGGAGTACAAGTAGACCAACTTTTTACATTTTCATCTGTCCAATCAAATCTTTGGTTGGGTGGCTGGTTAAACAACCCCTCTCCGAACATAACACCCAAAATTAAATTTGGTGGCACTTTATAAGTTTCTGCTGCAGCCGAAATAATATCTTTTAAGGATTGTGGTATGGCACCGATTCTTGAACTAATACCACCTAAATTACATGACCCTGTCGCTTTTGGAAACTTGGGGAGTTCACCACAAGCTAAAGATGGTTTACATAGTGTTCCATCTGTAATTGGTTCGCCGTAACCTTTGGGTCTTAGGGCAGTTTGAATTCCTTTTAAGAAATATTC
>JBBTVF010000088.1:34480-36362 GCA_038063335.1 Patescibacteria group bacterium | reverse complement strand
GGCAATGAAATTTTCTTTTGGTCGTCCATTTAAACTTTAAAACTTTTAAACTTCTTCTTGTTGTTCCAACAATTCTTCCGGCTTAGTGGTGATTATTTTATTTTCAAAATATGAAGCCAAAACCGCGATTGCCACGTGGTTCAAGCCGGCGAAAAATAATCCCTCGCCGACATTGGCTTCCACGAGCAAATTTCTTTCTGCATCCGACAAAGCAAAAGTTTTTTGCAAAACATCCATTGACGACGGCGCCTGTTTCAATAAAAGCTGAATTGAAGAGTTGGTAATAATCGGCCGTCCATAAGGCGAATCCAAAAAATCTTCCACGTTCTGCGTAATAGTCGTAACGCCTAAAAAATATTTACGGCAACGCTTTACTAAACCAAAAAGAAAAGACGCGCTGTCCTGATATTTCATCAGCCACCACGCCTCGTCAATAATCATAATCCGTTTTTTAAACTCCGCCCGAATAAGATTCCAAACGAAATTAAGCACGATATAAATGGCGATTGGCCGCAATTCTTCTTCAAGGTCGCGGACTGAGAAAACAATCAGCCGGTTTTTAATGTCAACATTGGTTGGGCGATTGGTAAATCCGGCATAAGTGCCTTTAGTGAATTTATAAAGCCGGTCAGCCATTCCCCGTCCGCCTTCCATATTGCCTAAAATTGTTTCCAAGTCTTCCAAAAGCGGTGGCTGAATATCGGAAAAATCTTTTGTTTCAACTGTAATTCCGCGCGAAGCGTATGTTTCGGTTATCGCCCGGTCTAAAATAGCGTCTTCTTCGGGTGAAACTTTACCGAGCATCAATTTTAACAAACCGACCAAGTTTAAAATATGGGATTTAAAAACATCTCCAGGCTCTTCGCCTTTAGGGATAATGGGAATTTCAAAAGGATTAATGGTACTTTCGGATGTCAGAGAAATTTTAAAAAAACTTCCCGCCACTGTATTGGCAAGCCGCTCATATTCATTTTCCGGATCAATTATCAAAACATCCGTGCCCATTGCCAAAGAACGCAAGATTTCAAGTTTCACGGCATAAGATTTTCCGGCGCCGGCTTTCGCGAACACAACCGAATTGGCGTTTTCCAAAGAAAAACGGTCAAAAACAATTAAAGTATTGTTATGGCGATTAATGCCGTATAAAATTCCTTCATCAGAAGTAAGATTTGTTGAAACAAAAGGAAAAATGGAAGAGGCCGGTCCGGAATTAAGCGGCGTCCATGTTGTGAGCTTATCCAATCCCAGCGGCAAAACCGAAGTGAATCCTTCAATCTGCTGAAAAACCGTAGGCTTGGCATAAATCAACTGGCTCTCAAAAAGAGCGTTTATTTTTTCTTCAATTCTAAAAAGCTCGTCCAAAGAATCCGCCTGTAAAGTTATATAAACTCCAATATTAAACATTTTTTCCCTGCCCTGCTGAAGAGTGTCGCGCAAAGTTTCAATATCCTGAAAAGCGGTTTCCAGCATCGGGTCCCTGATAAGCCCTTTTTCTTCGCGCTCCATAAGCTGAGCTTCAATTTGTGAAATTTTTTTACGCAAACTTTTCATCGCCGAAACGGTATTGACCGGATGGGCAAATATGGAAATATCCATCAGCTCCGGAAGATTGATGATTTGATTAAACCAGCCGGATGACAAATAACGCGGATAAGTGAAAAGAAATATGGTCTTCACGAATTTGTCTCCGAGTTTAAGATACGCTGGAAAATTTTCAATCGCCGCAGGCGCGATAATATTTTTAATATCTTTTTCTGATGGAGTATATGATTGTGGGATTTTAATTTTTTCCATAAATTTATTCCTTAGCTATTTTTAATTCTTTCCTCTCCACTTTTGCCGGATTGTAATAATTATAAAACAATTCTATCAACTCTTCATT
>JBBTVF010000088.1:25302-34380 GCA_038063335.1 Patescibacteria group bacterium | reverse complement strand
TTTTTCTCCGGTTATTTTTCTGACTGCCGAAAATCTGTCCTTCGCCTGCCTTTCTAAAAACGGCATTCCCTTTTCTCTTTTGGCAATCGGTTCTTTGGTCGTCATTAAATTCGTCCAAAGCCTTTTTACGCTCGGCATTTGATTAAAATATTCTTTAACGCTTTTTCTCGGAGCCGCCGGCATCCCGGGAATTTCTAAAATTCTTTCTTCGGCTTCCCTTTTCCAAATATAAAGTTTCGGCTTCCAAAAAAAACCAAAGGCATAAAAAATTATTTTCGGCAATGGCTGACCGTTATACTTGATAAAAGCCAATGACGCGGCAATCGCCAAAAATACGGCTGTTGTCATAAACCAAAGCCAAGTCTGAAAGAAAAAAAAAGTGATAAAACCTACGCCGCCGGCGGCCGCCAAATATAAAAACTGCTTCATCGTCAACGGCCCGACGATTTTATTTTCCATTTCTATAAATTGAGGAATTTGAAATTGCATATATGCGAAGTTTCAAAGTTTAAATGTTTAATAGTTTAATCGTTTTGAATTTTAATACTCTTAAACTTTTAAACTTTTGTTATTTAAACTTTCGGGGGTAAATAACTTTTAATTAATTCATCTAACTCTTTTGTTTTTTCATTAATTGGTTTTTTAAATTTTAAACCTTTATACGTTGAAACTTTTAAACTTTCAATAAATTTTGAGATTAATGCCGACACGTATTTTGTTAATTCAATGCCCATTTTAAATTCTTTTTCATTAATATATTTTTGGTCAAATGCCACATAAAATTGAGTTCGCGTTTCACCACAAGAAGCTTTTGCAATATAAAGAAAATAAATAATTTCTTCCTTACCGCCCCGTTCAAATCCTTCAGCGATATTTGACATTACAGAAACGGACGCTCGCCTGATTTGATCAACTAATCCATAATCGCGACTGAATTCTTGTTTTTTAGCATAATTATAAACTAAATTTACCAATTCGCGCGCTTTTTGCCAAACAAATAAATCTTCAAATGATTTTACAGAAGACATAAATTTTAAACTTTTAAACTTCCACTTTCTGGAACTTTATCATCGTTGTCTTTTAAACTTTTAAACTCTGGAACATTTAAGCTTTCGTCTTCCTTATCTTTATTGTCCTTATTTTTTTTCTTAAATTTGAACAATTTTTTAAAAAAACTTTCTTTCGGAGAAATTTCTTCCATTTTTTCTTCAATGAGTATTTCCGATAAAATTTTTAACGGCTCCGTTTTGGGCTCCATTTTTATTTCTTCCAACTTATCAACTCCCAAATTTTCCGGATTTTCTTCTTCTTTTGAACTTTGAGACTCTGAAACTTTTAAACTTTTTTTCTTTCCAAAAAGAAAACTTAAAAATCCTTTTTTCTTTTCTATCGGCGACTCTTCCTCTTTTTCTTTTAAACTCTGGATTTCTGAAACTTTTGCGCTTTCATCTTCCGTCTCAATCATTAATGGCTTCCCTCCATCAGCTGGCGGATTTAAACTTTCTTTTTTTTCAATTTCTGATTCGGCTGCTATTTCTTTTTCTGTTTCTATCTCTATCTTTGCTTTCTTTTTAAAAAATCCTGTTAATTTGCTTAAAAATCTCTGAGGTTTCATTTTTATTTCTTCCTTGGGAGATTCTATAAAAATTTCTGTTTGTGTTTGCGCTTGCGGTTGCGTCTCATTTTTAAATTGTTCTTCTTTTAAATCTTCTTCTTTTAAACTTTCATTCTCTTCTAAATTTTTTATTTTATCGGCTTCCACCACGATTTCCTGATTCGCAATTTTTTTATTTTTCCCAAAACCAAATAATTTTTTGAAAAAACCTTCTTTAATTTCTTTTTTTATTTCTGCCGCTGGCGTCTCTTCTTGTTTTACTTCTTCCGCAATCATCTTCGGCGCTTCTGTTTCAGTTATTAACGATTCTTCTTTTAAATTTTCCTTGCTACTATCAATAGTAGCAAGAAATTCTTTTGGTTCTGAAATATCCTTTTTCTCTTCTTCTACTTCGGTAAAATCCACCACTTTAATTGTTGGTCTTATCGCTTGAATTATATTTTTAAAAAATAATCTTGGTTTTGATTCTGTTTTTTCCGGTGCCTCTATTTTGTTGTCTTTTTGTTCTTCATCCCCCATCACTACTTTTTCATCTTTATCTTGTTCCAACGGCGTCATAAGTCCGACGTCATAATGCACCACTCGTTCTTCCGGTTCCTTTTCGCTTCTCAATTTATCAACTTCTAAACTATCATACCCCACTTCACCAATCACAGACGCGGATTCCTTTTTCACCGCGCTTTCTTTGCCGTTCAAAAATCCAAATAATTCTCCAAGCGATTTCTTTTTTGTTTCTCCCAATACAGATTTAAGTTCTTCTTCTTCGTGCAAAACCACCGGACCTTCTGGCATAGTCGTCGCTGAAACAGGCTCTGGCGCTGAAACCGGCTCTTCAATTTTAAAACTTTTTTCTTCCGCTTTCGGAATAACCAATTTTTCTTCTTCGCCAACGCCAACAATCCTCATCGGCTCCACTTCCGCCGGTTGCGCGTATCTAACTTCTTTAATAATTTTCACTCCATCGGTTTCGCGGCGAATATCCGTCACCACCGGTTCCGTTATTTCTCCGCCCTCCGCTTCTTCAATTTCTGCCTCGCTTGTCAACGGCAATGCATACGCTTTGTCTATTTCGCTTCTTATCAACGCAAAAATTTTTCGGTCAATTTCTTTAACAATCAAATCAACTATTTCAGAATGAATACCCGTCGCCTCTTTTATTTCTTTTGCTAAATCCTCTAAATGAATAAAACCCATTACAACAAAACCGATAAGTCCGGCAATTTTATCGCTTTTTTCATCTGTTAAATGATTTATTTTGCTAATTTCCTTAATTGTTTTACCAATATCAAAAGAACATAGAATTTCTATTAAACGTATCGGTAAAATATTCCATCTATTTTCAATTTGTTGATTAGTAATTTGAAACATAAATTATTGAGTTGGAGAAGCTGATGCCGTTGTGGATGATGGCGTTCCTCCCTCAAATATTCTGAAATTTTTAAAGATGGAAGTAAATTCGTCTCTCAGGTGCGGATTTGCTTCTTCAAAATCAGTTTTAAAATTATTAGTTACATTATATCCGCCTAAATTTGGTAACATCGTGGAGATAATTGAAAAATTGTGACCGAGAGCGATAGCAATTTGCTTAGCCAATGTTCTTTCATCTGAATCTCTAAGACTAACCGTTGTGCCAAAAACTCCTTTAATTGCTTTCCCGACGCCCGCAGCGTCTGATTTTTTAAGGCCTTTAAAAAATTTACTTGCTTCTTTTGAGAACTCCTCGCTACCTACGCCATGTTTTTCCTTCGCGTCAATCATACCCCTTGACTGACCGAGTACTGTTTTTTCAATAGCGCTATAGTCCATTTTACTGCGCTTATAAAGATTTTCCATCGACCCAGTGCCTAAATTTTTTTCCAACCAAATTCCTTTTAATTTATCGCTTATATTTACATTTTCATATTCACCTGTTTTCCTTTCTCCTGTTTTAACTTTTTGCGTTATCGGCGTTTGTATTATATTGCCATCGCTATCTCGCGTTGTCTCTGTCTTCACTATCCTATCTTCCATTATATCTTCAATTTTTTCTCTTCTTTCTGTGCCTGGTATATTTATTTTACCAATATTATCTTTTATATATTCAGATAATGCTGCTTTTCTGCCGCCGGGCATTGTCATACTTTTACTGGACAATTGAGCCATTACTTGAGTTGGCGTTAATTTAGACACTTCAGCTTTATATATCCCCGGCTCTCTTTCAGCGGGAGCAGATAAATTGGCATAAGTGCGCGCCTTGAGCCCATAAAAATATCTTTTAATTCCGGTAGATTCACCAGCTTTTTTAGATGCTTCTATTGATTTATCTCCCCATCCTGCCGCACCTGCCAATCGGCCATACCCACCGCGAATTCCACCTAATGTTTTCCTCCCCGCCCACGCGCCGGCGCCTTTGCCTACGCCCTTTGCCAAATTAATTCCAATTTGTCCGCCCGCAATACCGAATTTATTGGCAACATAAATACCGCCTATTAATAATGCCGTTATGACCACATTATCCATTATTGACATCCATAAGTTAGTAAAAAATGATACGTTTTCTACTGCACTTTGTGTAACTTCGCCCAGTAATTTAGTTTCAGCCATTTTATTCCTTGTTAAAACCGCTAAATATATAAAAAACATTATTACCGGCGCGAAAAAATTCCATCTGATAAACTCCTGCCACCATTGTTGCCAATATTTTTGAGTATTGGGGAAAATCCATAAAAGCCAAGCAATCGGAGATAAAATTAAAAGAAAAATTAAAGCGATTATTCTAACTAAAAGCATTACAATAAGTGTTAAAAAGGTTAATATTATGATAAAATTCATCACTAATTGAAATGCTAATCCAACTACAAAATTTAATTGACCAGTTGCGGTAAATAAGCTTAAAAAACTCTTTGTTGCGTCATATGTTTTTTCAAGGACATTTTTAGCAATTGGCGCCGTTACTTCTTGCGGTTGCGCTAATGTCCCTAAAACGTTGCCCATTGTTTTTCCTCCAGCCGTTATATGATTATAAAAAGAATCGGTAGTTAACTTAGAAACAGAAATAATTCCTCCGCAAATCACCAAACTGAAATTTACTAAAAGCGCGGCGACAATTAATTTCCAAAGAGTTTGTTTTATAGCGTAGCTTTCCAAGCGCAAAATAGTGGCGAAAGCGATAATAATAATCGCCAAAATAAAACCTAAATTTGTAAAATTAAGCATCACCTTCCATCCCGCCAAAACAGCCGCATTAGTTAATATATTATTACCATAATCAATAATATAATTCGCAAAATTAGCTATAAAATTAATAAACCACCCCGAAAAATACATCGCGGCATATAATAAAGCGCCTAATGGCACCAATACGGGCGCTAAAGCTATTACGCTAGCTATTACGCTAACTCCCGCTACCACATCTGCTGCCTTACCACCCGTTGTCTTAGCCGCAGATATATCATCATCCGCTTTCGTCAACGGCGCTGACATTGTAATTAAAACAACGACCAACGCTATTAAAACAATTTTCCTATTTTTTATTTTCGCGAACATTTTAGTTATCCACATTTTAAACTATTGACATTGAATATCCATCGCATATAATAATACTAATCACCAACGGAAAAGACCACCCTATAAGATTCCGTTCTTATGGGGTCTTTTCTTTTTTATACTCCAATTTATTTTTTAAGTCATTTGCAAACCTTAAATACGGACGGAATATTTTAAATTTCAAAAGCGCGGAAAACTTAAAACAATTTGGAACAAAAACATTTTTAAGTTTATTTTGTTCCAATAAATATTTTATAAGGCAATAAAAATCTCCGTCTCCCGTAACAATAATCGCCTTGTCATAATTTTTATATTGAACCATTGTCTCGAGAACAAGTTCCGCGTCGCAATTACCCTTAGTCGCGCCATCTTTATAAATCAATGTTGGTTTAAAAATACATATAAAACCGGCTTCCTGAAGAAATTTATATAAATCATTATTCCCATCCACAAAACCAATAAACAAAAAAGCTTTTACAACGCCGTATTTTTCTTTAAGATAAACACGGAAACGGCGAAAATCTAATTTCCAACCAAGTTCTTTAACGGCAAGATTTAGATTATTACTGTCTATAAACGCATAAATAATTTCCTTTTTATGTTGTTTGGTAATTTGTGACATATTAATTATTCACATAATAATCGCTTATAAAAAACTTAACTGACAAATTCTATTTTTAATTCTTTTTTAAAGGCAGAGGCAATCCTTTGCAATGTTTCTGTTGTAAAATTCTGTTCGCCCCTTTCCATTCTGGCAATATTGCTTTGGCTTGTGCCTATTTTTCTGGCAAGCTCCATTTGCGACACGCCTTCTTTTTTTCGCAATTGCAAAATTTGATAAGCGATCTCTAATTGCTTACCGTATTCATCGAAATACTTTTTAACTAACGGTTTTTTTAACTGTTTCGCAAGATATGCCTGAAAATCAATTGCCTTATTAAATTTTTTATTTATATTTTTCTTCATTATTTATTATATTATTATAATTTTCTTCCGCTTTTTTAATTTCCCGCAACGGCGTTTTATTGGTTTTCTTTAAAAAAGTGTGAAGTAAAATAATATTTTTATTTATAAAAGTGAAATAAAATATCCTATGCTTGTTTTTGACGAAATCTACTCTTAATTCTCTAATTTTCCTTTTAATGTGTTTTGAATACGGTTCGTCTAAAATTCCTTTATTCTCACGCAGAAAATTAATATATTTCAATACCTTCGCTTTTTCTTTATTGTTTAAATTATCAATATATTCCAAAACCAAGCTGTAGCCATTACTATCTATATAAAATTTCACTTTATATTCTTGTTCTTTATTGTATATCATATATGATATATGTCAACAATTCAATTTTTATTGCAATTCTATATCGTCACTGAACGTGTTTGAAACAGAACCAACCGCGTTGCGGAATCTTACATAAACCGTTTTTAATCCGGCGCCGGCCGTCAATGTCCAAGATTTTATTGTTGAATAAGTTTCCCAAAAGGCGCTCAAAAAAGCCGAATCATTGGAAATCATCATTTCTGTAGTGCTGCTTATCCCGACAGTGCTGGAAGCGGCGTTTAATCTTAATGTCACATTGGCGTTTGTAGTCGTATCTATTCCGTTATTTATCAAAATCGCCGACTTGCAAGTATTCAACCTTGAAGCGGCATCGTTATTTTTAACAATTTCGTCGTTTAATGCATCTTGAGCGGCTTGAGCCGGGTCAGAAGTAGTACCTACTGATACTGTTGTACTGTTATCAATATAAGCCTTAAAACGTTCTTGAATTTGAGCCCATGCGTATACATTTGAAGGGTCGGCCGCTCGTATGTCTTCAATTAATTGTTCTTGTTCCGATAAGCCGCTTTCCGCGTTGCTCGCGTCAGACGCGAGATTATCCGCGTTGCTTTGAGCCGCTGAAATTTCCGCGCTTGTTACAGAACAGCCCAATGTTTGCATTTCTAAAAGCATTGCCAGCGTTGAACTCGCGTAATCAGCCGCCTGCTGTTTCATATCGGATATATTACTGGATTGACCAATATGAGCTCCGATTTGCTTAATTTGATTAATCATCTGCTGTTTTTCTTGCTCATAACCACTATTTCTCATGTCAGCATATTCCGGCGGATAATAATCAGGCGCCGCATCCGGGTCAGATTTGGACATTTCAGATAAACCTTTTTCCATAAGCCTATTAATGACGGCATTCACCAAAGCCGAAACCCACGAACTAATATTCGCCGCCCATTGCGTATCAGTGGTAATCGCCGAGCCCATTGCGTCGCCGACAAGAGAGCCGGGAGTAGTGTTCTCCATGTCCTTTGGGTCGCAATACGATCCAGTTGTGTCTTGCTTTAAACCCCTATCTCCCATATCTTTGTCAAATTGACCCCTTGCTTCTACACCGGATTCACTTTGCTCCCAATCTTTCACGCATTTATTATAATTCTCTTGTTTTTCTTTCGCCTTTTCCTCAGTATCAGTTCCCTTGAAAATTGGACTAGCGCAACCGCTGCCTGTTGTAGAACTTTTAGCATAATTATCAGATTCTTTCCAAGTTGTTCCTCCTTTGGTCGCGCCAAATGCTTTTTCTCCTGCTGTCATTTTACACTTCTTCAACCCTAAATATCCTTTGCTCGACAATACTTCGTTTTCAGCCGCTTTTTTACCCTCATTCATTCGTTTTACCGCTGCGTCATTCGCCAACAGCATAGCGCCATATAAATTATTATTCGGCTCCAAACTTGCCAGATAACCTTCCCAACCGCCCACGGAAAAATCAATATAAAAATTATCTAAATTTTTCACGAATTTATCTAAAGTACAAGAAATGCTTTCGCTGAATTTTTCAACTGGCATAAACGCCAATTTCAATTGCAATCCGAAAGGAGAACATATATCAACGCCCCTAATTTCTCTTGCCACGGAGTCAAAGGCAATATCGCCCGCGTCTTTCAAAAATCCGTTCCAATTGGTGACAAACTTCGGTTTGCCGCCTCCCTGAATCCACGTAACGGTTTGGTCAACGATATAATCCATAATGCGTTTGGCGATAACATCGCGCATCACTTTGTCCCAATTGTTTTTTATCCATGTCCACGCTTCCTTTGCTACTTCCCATATCCATTTTCCAAGATCTTGGATAAAAGTAGACCACATAATCGCCCCTGCTTTTTGAGGAGTTAATTTTAAAGATCCTGGTTTTAAATATCCTGGTTTTAAAAATCCCGAAGAATTAAAAACCAACAGGAAAATAATCAGAAAAATTATTGTTTTAGAAAAAAAATTCATTTTATTCCCATCTCTTGTTCTTTTTTAAAATATTCTTGTTGAATTTCAGCTTCGGCTCTTAACATATCCGGAATCATTTGAACCAATAAGTCGGCTTTCACGGGGTCTTGCTTGAAAACCGTCAAGCCCCTGTATAAATTTTCCAATTTTTTAAGCAAAGTAAGATATCGTTTATGCATATCCAGCCAATCGGACGGCGTCTCTGTTTTTAAAAACGCATTAAATACATTTTGATAAATATCAGCCGCTTTTTCCGCGTCAACGGTGTTTCCTAATATCAATTTTTCTAAAATTTTAACCGGATTCGGATAAAGATTATTAGCATAATTATTATAAATTATTTTGCCGGTTGCCATAAGATAATCCGCCTTTTTCAAAAAAGAATTATCCGAAGAAATTTTCAAATCTTTGTCGTTAATCTGATAATCTCCCAAAAGAGAAGATGAATCGCCGATTTGAGCCATAGCTTCTTCTATAAATTTTTTACTTTCGGAACTTTGCGGGTCAAGATTGCCAAACGGGTCATTTTCGCTTTGGTCCAACATTTTCATTTGATTAAACGTTGAATTGGCGATGAGTTCCGTCAGATTAACCGAACTTAAATCTTTATTCGCCGACAATTCATTTTTAATCCCGGCAATTTTTGATTCTCCGCCCGATTCTT
>JBBTVF010000088.1:13789-25202 GCA_038063335.1 Patescibacteria group bacterium | reverse complement strand
TAT
Organism: Patescibacteria group bacterium; assembly: GCA_038063335.1. Taxonomy (GTDB): domain Bacteria; phylum Patescibacteriota; class Minisyncoccia; order UBA6257; family UBA9933; genus JAJYWO01. The sequence continues at coordinate 25,199 of JBBTVF010000088.1, read as the reverse complement.
GCCATTAATAGCAAAAATTTTAATTTCCGGATTAATTATTGCGGCAATAACAGTTGGCGGCGTAATAGTTTGGAAAATGTCGTCTCAACCGGCTCCGGATTTGACAACCGCGGCAATTCTTAAAGCGAATGATATTGACAATTCAATCACCGTCCCCTTCGCAACACCTGTAGTTTTAAGTTGGGAATCAAAAAATGTCGGCGACTGCCTTATTTCCGGCGATTGGTACAGTCCGGTTTCAAATTCCGGCTCTCAATCAGTCGGTGAAATTAAAAAATCAACAAATTATATTTTTGTCTGCGTTGATAACGAGGGCAAAGAAGTTTCCGATTCAATCACCGTTAATATTGACGAAAAAACAATTCCTCAAAACGTTTTACTCACGGATTTGTTTAAAGATTTCCGATATCTCTGGAAAAAAGAACTTTGTTTAGGATTAACGAATGACCCCGACGTTGTGGCTTTGCAAACGGCTTTATTTTTTGAAGGCATATTTTCTCCCCAGGAAAAAATCACCGGAAATTACGACAATGATACTTTGCTGGCCGTTAAAAAATTTCAAGAAAATTACAGCATTGTTCCGCAAACGGGTTGCGTCGGACCTCAAACAATCGCAAAATTAAACGCGCTTTTTTATTATTATAATTACAGCGACCAAGTAGCCTCTCAAGAATCAAGTCAAAAGCAAATAACGGCGACCAACCAAAAAATATCTCTATATCAGCAAACAAAAATCGCGCCGACGCCAACTCCGCCGACGCCAACTCCAATAATTTCAATAACACCGACTTCAACCAAAATTATTCCAAAAACGCCACCGGCAACTTCAATTATTACAACTACCGCAAGACCATTTGTTGACATTAAAATTAATAATTCAAGCCGCAGTTCAATCACTGTTAAAAAAGGAGAAACCGCCACCCTTACTTGGACATCAAGAAACGCGAAATCTTGTATTGCTTCTGGAAATTGGTCAGGTTCAAAACCGATATTAAATTCAACCGGCGAGATAACGACTCCCATTAATAAATACGCCACTTTTAAATTAACTTGTACCGGAGAGAATGATCAAAACGCCGCTGATTCGGTTTACGTGAGTGTGCCTTATATTTCTGTTACGCCGACTAAGGAAAGTATTATACCGACAATTGACAGTTTTAAAGGCCTCGTTGGGATTACAGTTTATGGAAGCACTATTGCCCGCCCACGTCCAAATCCTGTTGAAATTAAAGGTAAAAATTTTACTCCTCATACTAATAAAATTAATTGTGATAGTCCTTTCCCATGTAAAATTTATGGGAAAGAAAACGCCAAAAATGGCGAACTTGTATCTAAAGGCGCTGGAGAAGGTGGTGAAGAAAGTATTGAATTCTATATAATTGCTCAGATGCCCGCTAGTGATATTACTTATAAGATAGAACTACGAGTAGAAAACGAAAATGGTGAGAGCAATGAAACGGAAGCTTTTGTAATAAGACCTTCGGACTCACTGCAATAAAATTTCTATTATTTTTTCAACGCTCAAATTCTGCGGCCTCGCGTTCGGTTCAATGCTAATCAATAAGTTTTTGAAGTCCGGCGCTCAACCATAAAAACATGGATAACTTTTTCTTCCACAATTAATTCATAACGGATGCGATAAACGCCCAACCTCCTTCGCCATACATCTTTTTCGCCTCCCATCTTTTGAATATCACCGTAAAATGGATTATTCGGTAAAACATTGATTGCAATCAAAATACGTTCAGCGTCTTTGCGAGGTATTTTTTTGAGAAATTTATAGATAACCGGGTCAATTTGTAAAACCCAATTTAAGTTTAAGTTCATTAATGGTTAAAAAATTGCCTTGGGCTCTATTTTTTCTAGCCCTTGCAAGATCTTTTTTTTCTGCTATTGTGGGTTGAAATTCCGGTATTAATCTTGCAACTAAAAGTCTTTCGTATTCTTTCCGAGGTAAAATAACCAAATCATCATTTTTTATCAAATTTTTCGAAATTGTAATAGTATTCATATTTTTATATTATCACATTTAAAAAATGTAAACAATGTTGTTAATTTTTACACATAACTATAAAAAATTTTACCATTTTTTGAATCTGCCCAACGCTCAAATCCTGCGGCCTCGCGTTCGGCTCAACGCCAATTTCTTTTAATTTTTCAACAATTTCTTCTTTTGATAAAACTTTTAAACTTTTAAACTTTAAAACATTATTAACTATGGTCTTCCTCGGCTGTTTAAAAAAAATCTTGATAAATTTGTAATATCCGCATAAATCCGTGTTCTTATCCGTATAAATCCGCGTAGGCAATAATCGGATTATTGCCGAATCCACTTTCGGCGGCGGACTAAAATCATCGCGCGACACATAGCCGATAATTTTCGATTCCGCCCAAATCTGAACGCTGGCGGCCAAAAGATTCATTTCCGGCGGCTTAGCGCAAACGCGTTCCGCCACTTCTTTTTGGATAAGTAAAACAATCAATTCCGGCTTTTGCTCTAAATCGCCTAAAATTCTAAACAAATAACCAGTGATGTAATAAGGAATATTTCCGACAATTTTTAAATTTTTAATTATTTTTGATTTTTGATTTGCATTTTTGATTTTTGATATTTGATTTTTGATTTCTTCTAACGCGTCGCCTTCAATAATTTCTATATTTTTATCTTCCGAAAATTTTTCCTTTAATTCGTTCGCTAATTCTTTATCTTTTTCTATCGCAATTATTTTAAACTTATCTCCGCCAGTTGGCAGATTTAAACTTTTAAACTTTGAAACTATTTCATTTGTAAGTTCTCCGTGCCCCGACCCGATTTCAAACACAAAGTCGGCGTCTTCCAATTCCAACGCTTCAACAATTTTCCGCAATTTCGCCTTATTTTTCAAAAAATGCTGCCCTAAATACTTTGACATAATTTAATTTATTTAATCAATCAACTGATTAAACCGCGCATATGAAGAAAAATAATCTCTAATCAGCGGGGACATAAGCCTTTCCAATGGAGCAAAATTATCTCTCAAAACCAATCCGTCATCAACAGAAAAATTATCGGCTGTTCTATATTTTTGAAAAAAATCATCGTCAATATTAGAGAGATTAATTTTTTCGTCTGAATTTACACCGACCAAAATAACATTTTGCGGCATAAATGCCACATCTCCAAAAACAAAAATATAAACATTGGGGAACGATAAACGAAAAGTTTTCAACATACTTTGGAAAAACAACGAATCGCCTAATTTTAACGCGGAAATAAAATTTACGACGTAAATACCGCCATTTTTTAAATGATCTTTAACTAAATCATTAAATTCAATCGTGGTTAAATGCCACGGCAAAGAAATAAATGAATTATAAGCGTCACCGAAAATCAAATCGTATTTTTTTCCGTCTTTCATTAAATTAATTCTGGCGTCTCCAAAAATTGTTTTTATTGGATATTCATTGAGATTAAAAAAATTTTCGGCTGTTTTTGTCACTTTCGGATCTATTTCTGAAACAACGACTTCAGCTAAAGGATATTCACGGCTAAATCCTTTAGCCATTGAGTAAGAACCGCCGCCTATCACATAAATTTTTTCCAAATCCTTTTTAAAAAATTTAAAAATTGGATAAATTTCCGTATAATTGTTTAATTTCCTCCCATCCTTGCTTTCTACACTATGGGCGTCCATATCTAATAATAAAATACGAAGATTCCCTAATGTTAAATCAAAATCGTCCATAACCCGAATTTTGTAATAATTACTCTCGGACTCAAATATTTTATTCGCGCTGTTTTCTTTTTTATTATTTGCCAATGACCATTTATCCGTTAAAACCAATGAAAAAATGATTAAAACGATTACTAATAATTTTTTAAAAATTTTTCCTGTAAAGAAAATCGGTAAAATCAAAATTAAAGACAAAAGATACAAAGTACGCGTACTACCCAAAAATTCAATAAAATAAAAACCGGTTAAAAATGTTCCCACAATACTTCCCAAAGACCAAAATGCCGATAATAATCCTGATTTTTTTCCAATTGTTTCCAACTCTTCCGTAAAAAGTTTTAAAAGAATAGGATAAATAGCGCCCAAAAATAAAGCCGGTAAAAAAAACAAAATCAAAGATAAAAAAAGGATGATAAAAATCAATGGGAAATCAAATGTTATCGTTTTAGAAATCCATCTGGAAATAAGCGGTATTAAAGCGATAAAAATTGCGGCCAAAATAAGAAAATTGACCTCTACTTTTTCTTTTTTAAATCTATCAATTAACCAACCACCTAAATAACTCCCAAGTGTTAATCCTAAGAGCATAATTCCAATCGCCGATGTCCAAGTATAAATAGATAAACCGACAATCGGCGCCAAAATTCGCGTGGCAGTCAATTCAACCGACATTAAAACCATTCCAGCAATAAACGATATAAAAAGATATTTAAATTTCATAAACTATTTTTAGAATTATTTTTAATTATATCAAAATTCAATATATTTTTCTTCATCATCCAAGAAATCGCTTAATGTTTCATAATTATCGCGCTTATTGCTCATAAACTCAACTGTTTCCGAAGCGATTTCGTAAAGAAAACGCGAGGGGAGATTATAAAAATTCAAAAATAATTCTTTTTTGGCGCGCGTCATCGCCACATACATCAGCCGACGCTCTTCTTCAATTTCTTCATCATTGTGATAAGACATCTGGTGCGGCAATAATCCTTCATTGCAACCAACGATAAAAACCGCGTCAAATTCAAGCCCCTTGGCCAAATGGATGGTCATTAAATTTATAATATTTTGAGATTTAAGGTTTAAAGTTTGGGATTTTTTCATAGCATCGCTTGATTGAAAGAGCGAGATTTTTCCAAGAAAATCCTGCAGGTTATTAAATTCCGAAGCGTAATAAATAAGCTCATTAATATTCTCTATGCGTTCGCGAAAATTATCATAATGTTTTTTTAACTGGTTGGAATAATCCGTAATTTCCAAAATATAACTGATAAACTCGGCAGGAGGTAATTTTTCAAACATCGCCGGAGCTTTATCTTGAATTTCCAGAAACGGTTTTTTTAAAAAAGCGCTTTTTATCCGTTCAAAACTAACCGTGTCGCTTTGATTAAACGCCCACCGTAAAACTGCCACAATATCCTTAATTTCCTTGCGTTCATAAAATTTCACGCCGCCGAAAATTTTATAAGCGATACCGCGCTCAATAAGCGCGCTTTCAACGGCGCGCGACTGCGCGTTGGTGCGATAAAGAATAGCAACTGTATTTAAATTATCTGAATCATCAACTTTTAAACTTTGAAACTTTAAAACTATTTGTCCCGCCACCCACTCCGCTTCCCCGTCTTCATCGTGATGTTCAATCGCTTTTACCAGATTACCATCATCATTTTCCGTCCAAAGATTTTTATGCTTCTGAAATTTATTTTTAGCTATTAAAGAAGAAGCGGCTTTGATAATATTTCCGGTTGAACGATAATTTTGTTCCAAAAAAACTGTTTTTGTTTTCGGCCAATCTTTTTCAAAATTCAAAAAAATTCTGAAATCCGACCCCCTAAATTTATAAATTGACTGCTGATCGTCGCCGACAACACTCAAATTTTTATGGCTATCGGCCAATAATTTTATAAAAATATATTGCGCCGTGTTTGTGTCCTGAAATTCATCAACAAGAATATAGCGGAATTTTTTTTGATATTTTTCAAGGATATCCGGATGATTTTGGAAAATTTCCACCGGCTTTACGATTAAATCGTCAAAATCAAAAGCATTATTTTCCCGCAAAGCCGTTTCATATTCCTTAAAAAAGAATTTAACGGTATCGTCTTCATTCTCGGGATCGGATAATTCACTTTTAATCCGTGAAAATTCTTTCCGTAAAAATAAAGGATTGGTTTCTTTCTTTTTTTCATATTCTGAAAAATTAAGATTTTTAACGATTGTTTTTATAAGCCGGAGAGAATCGTCGCCGTCAAAAATGGAAAAATTCGGCGTTCGGCCGACAAACTTAGCTTCATTTTTTAAAATTCTCGCCCCAAGAGAATGAAAAGTACCTATAAATAAGTTATTAAGACCTCTCAACTTATCAACCCTATTCCTCATTTCTTCCGCCGCTTTATTAGTAAAAGTAATGGCCACAATACTTTCCGGTTCAACTCCGGACGCCAAAATAGCCGCCAAACGGCTGGTTAGAGTCCTAGTTTTACCGCTTCCGGCGCCAGCAACTATCAAAATCGGCCCTTCTAAGTTTTCCACAGCCTGTAGTTGCTTTTTGTTAAGGCTTTGATATAATGAGTTCATTAGTACAATAGTAAGCAAAATTAAATATTTAGCAAATAAAGCGGAAAAAACGAGATTTGACTGCCTCACTATGCTCTGGTGGGGGCTTTTAATTTTAGCGGTCATTACGGTAAATTTCGCTTCAAATAAGGCCAATTTAAACATTTCTTTCGCCAAAAACAGTCTCGGTGGCCCAAGCGAAGAATATCAGCGCCAACATCAAGACGCTCTTTTAGCGCCCACGGCATTGGCTCAAGAATTTCCAGAAGAAACATCCCAAAATGCCTATTCCGACGCCCTTAACACCGCAAATTCGCCAATCAACCAAAAAATCAATGAAGAGTCAAATAAATTGCGGATTTCCCCTCCAACTATCGGCTGGAATTGGGGACAATTACATGCTTTTAACGCCGTTGACATCGCCAACCGTTGCGGCACGCCAATATACACAGCAAAAGACGGGATTATTATTGGAATAAATGACGATAACAGCTGGAATAACGGCTATGGCAATTCCATCACCATAGAACATCCAAATAATATTGAAACGCTTTACGCGCACCTTGAAAAAGTTGAAACGCAAATCGGCCAATACGTAAAAGAAAAAGAACTTATCGGTTATATGGGCAGTACCGGCAATACGGACGGCCCGACCGGTTGCCATCTCCATTTTGAAGTCCACGGCACGGAAAACCCGCTGGCGAAAGAATAATTTTAATACAAACGCAAAAATCTTTCTTCAACCCGCTCACAAATTTATTTCTGAAAGATAATTTTTGAAATAAATCTTGCGCTTCCGTTAAGGTTTCAGAAAGAATTTTGCGTTTGTATTATTTACAACTATTATTTTTCTCTTACTCTATATTGAAACGCTTCCGCCAAATGATTGCCTCTTATTTTTTCGGAATTTTCCAAATCGGCAATTGTTTGAGCTATTTTTAAAACTCTATAATATCCCCTGGCGGAAATAAAAGATTTTTCCATTATATTTTTTAATACTGATTCTGCGTCATCAGCCAGCGCAATTATCTCATCAACCATTTTTGAACTCATTTCAGAGTTCAAATAAATTTTCGGTCTAGTTTTCGCAAAACGGTTTTTCTGAATTTCACGCGCTTTTAAAACCAATTCTTTTATTTTTTTATTAATATTATTATCGCGGCTCGGCGCCTCTTTTCTTAATTCTTCTATTTTTATTCGCGGCACTTCAATTTGAATGTCAATTCTGTCCAAAAGCGGGCCGGAAATTTTCTTTTGATAACGAAAAACTTCGTTCGCCGTGCATTGGCATTCTTTTTCCGGCGTTTCAACTCCAAAATAACCGCAAGGGCAAGGATTCATTGCCGCCACTAAAGAAAATTTCGCCGGAAAATCAAGCGAGCCTTTGGCGCGAGAGATACAAACATTGCCACTTTCCAACGGCTGGCGCAAAGATTCCAAAAGGTCGCGACGAAATTCCGGAATTTCATCAAGAAACAAAACGCCCCGATGCGCCAAACTTATTTCTCCGGGCTTGGGATTCGCTCCGCCGCCGATAACCGAAACCATGGAAGCCGAATGATGTGGCGCCCGAAACGGCCTAAAATTAACAAACGGATTATTGCCTAAAGCGCCGGCGGCGCTGTAAATCTGCGTCGTTTCAATGATTTCGTCCAGCGACGGCAAAGGTAAAATAGAAATTAAAGCTTGAGCCAACATTGTTTTGCCGGCTCCGGGAGGACCGGACATTAAAATATTATGTCCGCCGGCGGCCGCTACCGTTAAAGCACGCTTGGCGCTTTCCTGCCCCTTAATGTCGGAAATGCCGATTAACGACTCTTCATTTATTGAATCAAATTTAATTTGAAATGGTTTTTGGAAAACCATTTCTTTTCTTTCTTCAAGAAAATCAACCAATTCAATTAAATTTGAAACCGGAACAATATTCATTCCTTTTATAATCGCGGCTTCAGCCGCGTTTTCTTTCGGTAAAAATAAAAACTTAAATCCGAGTTTTTTCGCCAAACGGCTGATACTTAAACTTCCGGAAATAGGCCTCAATCCTCCGTCCAAAGAAAGTTCACCGATGAAAATTTTATCTTTGGTTTCAAAATTTTTAATTTGTTTGGTGGCCAACAAATAACCGACAGCAATCGCCAAATCATACTGCGAACCGGTTTTTTTAATGTCAGCCGGCGCAAGATTAACCGTAATTTTTCTGTTTTCTTTTGTCGGCGGCTTGACGCCGGAATTTTTTAAAGCCGAGCTCACCCGCTCTTTCGCCTCTTTTAACGCTTTGTCCGCCAAACCGACTATATTAAAAGAATGGAGACCGACATTAATGTCAGTCTCCACTTCAATAAGCCTGGCATTAATTCCTTCAAGTTCAGCGGAATAAACTTTGGAAAAATTTTTTGCCATAAATAAATATTGACAACAACTACAAAACAATTTCTTCAACCCGCTCACGCCCCGCTTAGCGGGGCTGCGCCTCCGTTAAGGTTTCAGAAATTATTTTGCAGTTGTTATTTTGCATTCCTTACATAATCTTGATTCCGGATTTATTTCAAGGATTTCCGCGGAGATTTCTTTTTTACAATTTTCGCAAACTCCATATTCACCATTACTGATTTTTTCCAAAGCTGATTCAATATCAGATAAACGCTCTTTTAGAGTTTGGCTAATGGACATCTCATTGCTATATTCTTCCGATTCATCTGTTTCTTCATCCGGGTCCACATCGCTGCCAAAATCAACGACTCCCTTATGCGTTTCCAATTCTTTTAAAATATCCTGTTTTTCTTTTTCGAGTTTTTGTTTAAATTTATTTGTATCCATTGTATTAAAATTTTTAATTTTTAAAATACCTTTAACGCTATATTATACGCCAAATACCCCAGTCCCGCAATTGCCAAAATTGATATTACGACAATAATAATAGTTTTTATTGAAAATTTTTGGGGGCTTGATTGTTGCGCTCCTGCTTCTCTCCCTACTTCTCCAGTAGACGCAAAAATTCCCTGTTCCGGGCCGACATATCCCGGCACTCCGATATTAATTTTCGTTTCTTCGACAGCCACCGGTTTTTTATCTTTAGATAATTTAATAAATTGCATTGAAGTCGCGTCGCCGCCGCTGGCTTTAACCGCCGCGATATCGGATTTCATTGTCCTGATTTCAATATCCGAGTTTTGAGAATTATTTTCCATTTGATTTAATTATATTTAAAATTAAAAATCACACAAGGCATCCGCTAATTTTTATTTATCATTCCTTCTCCTCCCATGAAACGCCCTATGAACTTCGCGAAGTTCTTTATTAGTCAGATGAGTGTAAATTTGCGTAGTGGAAATATTAGAATGCCCCAGAAGCTCTTGCACTGAACGCAAATCAGCCCCGCCGATTAAAAGATCTGTGGCAAATTGATGGCGTAATTGATGAGGAGATATTTTTTCAAAAATTCCGGCCTTACGGCTATAAAAATCAACCAATCTTTGCGCCGTCCTCGGCAAAATTCGGCCAATAATCTTGGAAGAATTTTTATTCAAACTGATAAATAGCGCTTCTTCAACGTCTCCGCGCTTATCCAAATAATTTTTAAGCGCTTTTTTGGCGCGGTCGGAAAGGAAAACCACCCGTATTTTGCCGCCTTTACCGCGAACCGTAATTTCGCCACGGCCAATATCTATGCGCCTGTCAAGCGAACAAAGTTCGGAAATGCGCAAACCGGTTGAAAATAACATTTCTAAAATAGCTTTGTCGCGCAAAGATTTTAAATCATTGTCCTGCGGCGCGTTAAGCAAACGCTCCATATCTTTATATTCAACTATTTTAATTTGACGTTCGGGAATTTTCGGCAACTCAATTTTATCCGGCGACAAAACATTATAATCGTTTTTAATTAAATATTTCAAAAAATTTCTTAAAGCGATAATATAATAAGCTTGAGTCGTTTTTTTAAGATATTCTCCTTTATCATTTTTCATTCGCGCCAGATGCAAACGAAAATTTTTTATTTTATCAACATTAATATCTTTTTCATTTTTAATTCCGCTAAATTTAAAAAAAACCTTAAGATAACGCTCGTAATTTTCTCGCGTTTTTAATGACCGATTTTTTTCTATTTCAAGATAATTAAGATAATCCTGAAAAAGATTTTTAATATCCGCCATTTATTTTCTTTTTATGGCGCGCTTCGCCGCTTTAACAATGTTTTCCGCTCCCAAACCGTATTTTTCAATCAATTCTTCGGGCTTACCGCTTTCGCCGAAACAATCCTGCATTCCGACAAATTCCATCGGAACTGGATAATGTTTCGCCAAAACTTCAGCAATCGCTCCGCCTAAACCTCCAATAATATTATGCTCTTCTACACTCACAACAGCCCCGCATTTTTTCGCGACTTCAATGATTTTTTTATAGTCAATCGGCTTAATGGTATGATTATTCAAAACTATTGCTCCGATACCCTCTTCTTCCAATTCTTTCGCCGCTTGCAAAGCATTATACAAAACCGGGCCGCAACCGATTATAACTACTTGTGGCTTTTTTGACTGCCAAAAAATTTCCGCTTTGCCCGGGACAAAAGGCGTTTCTTCGGTTGTAATAACTGTTGTTTTCTCACGGGCAAAACGCAGATAAACCGGCCCCCAAATTTGAGAAGCCGCGATTGTCGCCTTTTTCGCTTCAATGGCGTCGCAAGGAACAATCACCTTCATATTCGGCATTACCCGCATTGTGGCGATATCTTCAATCGCCTGGTGAGTGGCGCCGTCAGGACCAACGGAAACGCCGGCATGCGCTCCGCAAATTTTTACATTGGAATCATTGTAAGCGATTGTCGTTCTTATTTGTTCCCAATTTCTGCCCGGCGAAAAAACCGCGTAAGAAGAAATAAAAGGAATTTTGCCGGAGACTCCCAATCCCGCCGCCACAGTCGCCATATTCTGTTCCGCCACACCCATTTCAAAAAATCTTTCCGGAAATTTTTCCGCAAACCAATGTGAACGCGTTGATTCTTTTAAATCCGCGCACAAAACAACGATATTTTTATCTTTCTCTCCGGCAATAATCAAACCTTGTCCGTAGCCGTCGCGCGTGGGTTTTTGCTCAATATCCGCCTCAAAAATTTTCTTATTCAATTTTGCATTTTCATTAATCAT
>JBBTVF010000088.1:0-13689 GCA_038063335.1 Patescibacteria group bacterium | reverse complement strand
CGCAATTCCGCCAACGCTTTTTTCGCCTGTTCTTTATCCGGCGGAATGCCATGCCATAAATAATCCTGCTCCATAAAACTCACGCCCCTACCGGGAATCGTATGCGCGATAATCACAGTTGGTTTTTCATAAATCGCCTTGGCTTCATTACAAGCATCGACAATCGCTTCTATATTATGCCCGTCAATTTCCAAAACATGCCAGCGGAACGCTTCATATTTTTCTTTTAAAGATTCCAAAGGCATTATATCTTCGGTAAAGCCGTCAATCTGGATATTATTTCTGTCAATAATCGCAGTGATATTATTTAAACGATTTTTGCCAATAAACATCGCCGCTTCCCAAGTATTGCCGGCATCATGTTCGCCGTCTGACATTAAACAATATATTCTATTTTTTTTCTTATCCAATCTTGACGCCAAAGCCATGCCGGCCGCCTGCGATAAACCGGAACCCAAGGGCCCGGAAGTTGTTTCAATGCCCGGCAAATCCCCGCGGTGCGGATGACCTTGCAAACGCGAACCTAATTTTCTCAAAGTTTTCAACTCTTCGATGTGAAAATATCCGGCGCGCGCCAAAGCCGCATATTGAACCGGACAAATATGGCCATTTGATAAAAATAACCTATCCCTGTCGGGCCAATTTGGCTCTTTCGGATTATGGTTTAAAACATGAAAATACAAAGCCGTAAAAACATCAGCCATTCCAAGCGGTCCGGCAGAATGTCCGGAACCGGCTTCAACAAGCATACCTACAATATCTTGTCGGATTTGATTAGCCGTCATTTCTAAAAATTTTATTTTTTCTTCATGTAAAATATCCATATTTTATATTGACTCCAATTTTCTATACGCTTCGCTTGGATTACCGCTTTTCCAAATATACGAACCAACCGCCAAAATATCCGCGCCGACTTCTCGGCATAATTTTGCGGTTTCTAAATTTATACCGCCGTCAACTTCTATTATAACATCAGGAAAATTTTTCTTCAAAAACTTAATTTTATCCAAAACTTGCGGCTGAAATTTTTGACCGCTTAATCCCGGCTCAACCGCCAAAATTTGAACAAATTTCTTGCTACTATCAATAGTAGCAAGATAAGGAATTAGATTTTCAATCGAAGTTTTTGGATTAAGCGCAATCCCAATTTCGCAATCCCCTAAATAACTTTTCAACTTTTCAAATTTTATCGCTTCTAAGTGAATGATTATCCTTTTCGCCCCTGCTTCAATCCATTCATTAATAACATCAAGTGGATTTTCAACCATTAAGTGAATCTCCACGTTAATTTTTAATTTTAAATTTAAAATTTTAAATTCTTCTGGATTATTCCATGTTTTGTGAAGCGTAAAAACACCATCAGCAATGTCAATTTGAACCCATTCCCCGCCTTTGGCGAGGCTCGCCCCTGGCGGCGCGCCGAATTCTGCGGATTTTTTAAATTTTTCCGCAATACAAGCAAAATCGCCGCAATTTATCGTCGGAATAATTTTCACCCCCACACCATAACGAATTTATATTTTATTCCATAAAATATTTGGAATAAAATTTTCATTCGTTTATGTTTTTATATAATTTTATTTTTTATCCCCACGACCCAAATTCGTTTGGTGTGGGGGTTCATTCCAATTAAAGATTTTCCGCCGCTTTCAAAACATGTTTCTTTAACATCGCCACATAGCCCCATTCATTGTCATACCACGACAAAACTTTTACCAAATTACCGCCAATAACTTTAATTAAGCAGTAGCAAAATTAGGCAAACGGATGGTTTTCCCAAAAATATTTATATTACTAAAATTCTTTTTTCCAATTTTCTCACTCGCCCCGACAACTTCTATATAAAGAGGGTTTCCCTTATTATCTAAATCCATAAACACTTCTGGAGCAATCTCAACCGTGCGGCTTACTTCTCCCGTTTTTAAAACGATGCTTAAGGCGTCTATTTTTGAATCATAAGTTATTTTCATAATATTGATTATAATTTAATTTTTTAATTTTACAACCCAATGCGCCGTAATGATAATTATTAATTCTTTCTCTTTTATGAATACAACTTCAAGATAATTTTTGCCAAATTTTTTATAAGCTCTCTCGCGGTTATTATGACTCGGAATAATAAAATCCGACTCAATAATTGTTTTCTTTATCAATTCCTTTGATAATTTTCTTTGTTCAATTTTAATTTCAGAATGATTACTGAAAATTATTTTCATATATTTAAACCTTATAATATCTCCGCCGCTTTCAAAACATGTTTCTTTAACATCGCCACATATCCCCATTCATTGTCATACCACGACAAAACTTTTACCAAATTACCGCCAATAACTTTGGTAAATTTCAAATCAACAATCGCGCCGTACGGCTCGGCGATAATATCTGAAGAAACAATCTGGTCTTCGGTGGTTTTTAAAATCCCTTTCCATTTTTCACTTTGCCCCGCGTCTTTTAAAATTTTGTTTATTTCTTCAACCGAAGTTTCTTTTTTGCTTATAAAAGTGATATCCGCGACCGAACCGGTGATGAGCGGCACGCGCAAGGCAATACCGTCAAATTTCCCTTCTAAATCTTTAATAACGCGAGTGGCGGCAATGGCCGCTCCGGTTGTTGAAGGAATAATATTTTGTGAAGCGGCCCTGCCGCGCCGAAAATCACTGCCCTTCACCGGACTGTCAACCGTCGTTTGCGTGTTGGTAAGCGCGTGAATAGTATTTAAAACCGCTTTTTCAATGCCCGGATTCTCGCTTAAAATCGCCAAAACCGAAGCAACACCGTTAGTGGTACAGGAAGCGTTGGAAGAAATCGCGCAAGTTTTTAAATCGCTTTCATTAACGCCCATCAATATCGTTTTGCCAAATTCTCCATCAGAATCTTTCGCCGGCGCGGTTAAAACAACTCTTTTAGCTCCGGCATCCAAATGCGCTTTGGCTTTTTCATAAGTTTCAAAAACGCCGGTCGCTTCAATCACAATATCTATGTCCAAATCTTTCCACGGCAATTTCAATGGGTCTTTTTCTTGTAAGAATTTTATATTGCTGATATCTTGTTCAAAACGGCCGTAAACCGAATCGTATTTGAATAAATAACGCAAGTTTTCAACGTCGCCCAAATCGTTTATCGCGACAATTTCAACATTCGGCTCATTTATTATTTGCCTTAAAAATAAACGCCCAATTCTCCCAAACCCATTTATCGCTATTTTAATTTTATTCATTTTTTATAATTTTCCAGCTTATCAGCTTTTAAGCTTTTCGGCTTATCCGCTTTTATATATTATCCCCTAATAACGACTTTAATTTTCATTTTCTTGGCGCCCCAATATTCTTTAAGATATTTTACAATCGCCTTATCGTCAAAATCCTTACAGGAATAAAGATCCATCGCCGCATAGTTTTCTTCCAGCCAAGTATGCAAAGAAATGTGACTTTCATAAAGCATCACAAATCCCGACACGCCCCAATCCGGATAAAAATCCGAAGCGACTTTTTTTACGGCTTCCTTGCCAAGCGGCCTCATCTTGAATTTCTTGGGCAAATCTTTTAATAAGGCTCTTATTGATTTTTGATTTCTTAATTTTTTATATTGAATTCCATAAGCATCTATAATAAGATGCTTGCCCCATGTTTTGTTCATCTCTTCTCTGTTTTTCCTTAAACTTATTTTATCAACAGGGCGATAAAAAATAAGTTCTTGTTAATAAATTTATATTTTATTTCGTAAATTTATTATAAATCCGTTTTTCTAAATAGCAATACTTTTACTCTTGATTTCCGTATTCAATATTTCTTATTTTTTCCAACCGCTTTTTATATTTTTCTTCATTTGAAAAAGGTGTTGACAGCCAAACGCTTATAATTTTTTTAGCAACTTCTTCATTTGTAAATTCCGCGGCCAAAGATAAAATATTAGTATCGTCATCTTTACGGCTTAAATAAGCCTGGTCCGGATTAGCGGCTAAAACAGAACGAATGTCTTTAAACTTGTTCGCCGTTATATCTACACCCGCGCCTGAACCGCAAATTAAAATTCCGCGCCGCGTAAACACATCCTGCGCCACTTGTTTGGCAACTAAAACCGCGAAATCCGGATAATCGTCGTTTTCGTCATATTTATCATTGCCAACGTCAATAACTTCATAACCGCGTTCTTTTAAAAATTTTTTCAGGGCATCTTTTAATTGAAACCCCTGATGGTCCGCGCCGATGTAGATTAACATAATATTAGAATCTAGAAGCTAGAATTTTAAAGTCAAAATATTCACACAACATTCTTAAGGTTGCTTGTATTGTAAATATTCTTAAATATAATCGAATTTATTCTATATTTTCCAATATAATCCTAACTCTTTGTCGAAAATCAGGATTTCCCCTAACCTCTTCTTTAAATTTATTTAATTGCTCTTTAGAAAAAAGATTTATCGCCTCGCCCGACTGTTCTTCAATAATATCTTTAAACACAATGTCAAATTCCTGACTATTAATATAGGCGTCTATTTCTGCTTCTGAGGCTCCTCCAAGAAATGACTGTTGAAATACCGAAGTATACATAGCTACATAAGCCAAAACAAAAATTATATAAATAATCCATGCTTTATATAATCCGATAAAATAACGGCGATAAATTATTCCTAATATTAATAACAAAAAATTTATTAAGAAACTTATTGAACTTATTAAATCCATCTCAAATCCTTTTAAAATTGCAATTACTATCCCGCTAATAATAGAAAATCCCATTAGCGGGATAACCCATTTTTTAAATTCATAATATCCATATCCTAAAATAAAACTACTAATAAAAACTCCATAAAGCCCAATAAATGTTGCTGAAATCAGCATATCTGGAGATGAAACGGCGGTTATCGCTATATAAAAAACGCCGCCTGCTCCTGTTAAAATTAAAATCAATAATCCGACAATTCTGAATAAACTTCTCAAAATTTTTGGAGCTTCTTGGGATACGATTTCAGTTGATTGCGAATTAAAATTAGTTGATTGTTGATTTTCCATTTTGAGTATTAATTTTTAACGACTGATAATATAAATATACTATATTTAGTAGCTATTGGCTAGTGGCTATTGGCTAAATTAAAATGAAAAGCCACTATGCCAAAAGCTACGCCGACATTCAACGATTCTTTCCTACCCCTCATCGGAATTTCTAGAATTTTATCACTACGGTTTAAAATCGACTTCGGCAATCCCTTAACTTCATTGCCTAAAACCAAACAGAATTTAGAATTTAGAACCTGCCCGCCGGTAGGCAAGGCATAGGATTTAGGAATTTTGTAATACGGAATGGATTTCTTATCCTGCTCAACGGCGAAAATTTTATAACCGTCGCGCTTTAATTTATCAATTAGGCAACTTGTTGATTTGCAATGCTCCCACGGCACGTATTTTTCCGCGCCGAGCGAAACTTTTTTTAATTGCTCCCGCGGCCTGTCAAATTCGTCTATTGGCTTCGGCGCAATGCCGCACAAATAAATTTTTTCAATACCCGCGGCATCGGCAGTCCTAAAAATACTTCCCACATTGTATAAACTCCTGATATTGTACAATATTACAATCATTATTTATTCGGAAAAATTTAAAATAAAATACAAATCTTTATTATTGTCATATGGTTTGGCATTCTCACGGTCAGATATATAACTCCATAAATAACCCGCCTCATAATTATCATTTACGGAATAACCCAAGCTTATTTGTCCGCGCCAAGCCCACCATTGATATACATAAGGAAAGGTCCATTGTAAATAATAAAATTTATTTGAATTTAAAGCATAAGGAGTGGAAAAAATAAGATTGTTTTCACCGATAGAAACCTGAAAATAAACATTGCGAATATAGGGAAAATTTTGATCAATAACCGTTTGGCAATTTATATTGTAATCAATATCATCGCATTCAACTAATTGAAAATTAGCATCTCTGTCGCTGGTATATGATTCACCAAGAGAATTAACCCAAAAACTTGCGCCAGAAATTGTACCGGATAAATTTGAACCTAATGTTTGTCGTATATTACGACCATATTGATTATTATAATAATTTATAATGGTATTCGTATAATCAATTTGTTGATATGAGGTACTTGTTGAATTTTGCGCAAAAATTGAGATGGTTGAAGTCGTATTTGAAGAGGCACCATTATTATCAATAACAGTTAATTGAATCAAATAATCGCCGCTGGTTGAATAAGAATGAGTGGTAATTATTGCAGAAATTGAAGAAGTCGCATTGTCGCCAAAATCCCATTGATAAGAATTAATTTGACCATCTGAATCTGTTGAAGAGGCGGCGTCAAAAGTTATTTCCTGACTGATTTCAGGATTTAACGGCGAATAAGTAAAAGAAGCGAATGGCGATTGATTTGGATTTGGAACGAAAACCGATGTTGTTGAAGTCGCGGAACCCAATCCTTCATTATCAAACGCCTGAATGGAAAAATTATAATCGCGACCGATTTCATTGATTAAGATATTTGCGCTTGTTGAGGTTGTGTTTATTTCCGAAAAAGTTGAACTGCTGTTGCTGACGTCAATAATTTTATAAGCAATAGTTGAAGTCTCGCCGCTGTAATCTTGCGATGATTGCCAGCTTAAATCCAAGCTCATTGTGCTGGAACCGTATTGAACGGAAAAATTTTGCGGGATAGTCGGCGCGTTGCGCGGCTCCGGAAAATTCTGCGAATTTTGCGGTTCCGCCGAATTCCGTAAAATAAAATCATCCGCGCTGTCGGCATCATAACTATTGCCGGAAAAACGATGCTCGCCCGTCGTCATCGAATCAATAGTTGAAGTGGTAAAAGATTTTCTTTCTAATGACTGGCCATTCGCGAAATTCGCCGGATTATAATTAATTTCATCAATAATCGCGTCATTATCCATTAAATACACGATTGAAGAAGTTGACGTAAATAAAGAATATGAGGTTCGCAAAATATCAGCTGTTGAATTTGTACTGCTTCCATAATTATCAAGACCGGCTAAGAAAAAACTTTTCGCGGCGACAGTATGGCTGCTTGAAAAACTGGAAAGGGAACTTGTGCTAGTCGCAGATTCTTTTCTAATTTTTAACGAATAATTTCCCAACTCAATTAATGAATCTGTCGGATTATATAATTCCACAAAATCAAAATTATTTGTGGTTTTATCGGGATAAATTTCGCTAATAACAATATGCGACGCGATATGAGAATCCGCAACCGTTGAAGTTGATTCGGTTGATGTCGCTGTTTGATCTGATTCAATTATCTGTTCTGTTGAAGTTGAATTGTTTTGTTCTGGCTCTGGCTCTGCTATTTGACAACTCGCGCTTTGCGCGTTCGGACTTGGACAAGTTTGAATTTCAAAATCTTGCGCGTTATTATCCGTATCTATAAATTCATTGTTTTGAAAAATTCGCTGTGCGCTCTGCCCGTCCGTGGGATTTGACGCGCATTCACCAAATGGCGAACCTTCGCAATCGTTTGCCGTTCCCCAACCGACTTTATCAACAATTTCACCATTGGGATTTTTTAAAACTAAAACATTATTATCGCTAATACTATAATTCTCAACGATATCATAAATAAAAGTTGAAGAAGAATGAGCGATTAAAATAAAACCTTTCGCGCCAATTGTTTTTCCGTTAAACGAATTTGCGGTCGCAAAAGTGGAAAAATTGATTCCGTTAGCGGTTTTTTTCTGAACATACCAATTGGTTAAATCAACGCTTTCATTATTAGAATTATATAATTCCACAAATTCATCATGAACGCTTGAAGTTGAAGACAATTGAATTTCATTTATTAGAATTTTTGGATAAATTATCGGCGCGCTTGAAGCACCGATATTTTCAGGAGTCGGACTACCGCTTGAAGAACCGCCACTACTTTCGCCACTACTTCCGCCACCGGTAAATTTAAAAACAATTTTATTGCTTACTGGTTGAGTATTTTCAATAATTTGCGGCTGTTCTTTCTGAATTATTTCTTCTGTTTTTTGAATTATCTGTTGGGGTTTTATTTCTTCTTTTGGTTTTGATATTATTTGTTGCGTTTGTTGTTCGGCTATTTTCGGATTTTCAATAATTTTGTTTTTTGCCCCAGTTGGGGAAATAATATTTTCTGAATTGGTTTTAAAAATTGGATCAATAACGCTGGTATTCAATGAAAAGATTTGCTGCGGTTGTTGAGAAAATTGATTAATACCCAATAAATTATTAATTGAAGAAAAAATATTATTGGTTGTTGATTTAACCTGACTGAAAAAAGAAACAACGACTTCTTTGGCTTTGCTTAATTCTCCGACAAGAGAAAGAGTCGGCGGAATTAATTTATCAACCCTGAATTCCACTAAATGAACGGGGTATTCTTTATTAACGATTGCATCTTCGGCTTGTTTATGAAATAAATTAATTACTCCGGCGCCGTGAAGAACTGACTGGCGAGAGAGACGGGAGAAATAAGCCCCAAGAATAATTTCATCATTACTTTTATCAAGAAGAAAGGTTTTCTTTGTTTTTGTAATAACTAATTTTGCCAATTTAAATTCCTCTCTATTTTCATCTCTCCCATAACCAAACTCTCCATCATCTCTGATAATTTTCGGTTCTTGATATCCATCAATCGTATCCTTGGAAAAGAAATATTTATTGGAATAAGTTGCCAAAGAAATCAAATAATCTTCAATTAAATTTTTTCTAATTGGACTTAAATTATCTTTTTTCAGATTATCAATGATATTAAATTCTTTTTTAATATTCTGGCGAGTATATTGGGAAGCGTATTGTTCATAAGGAGAACCTTCATCGCCGGTTATTCCGCTTAATTCCTGCGCGTGAGTGTCATCCCGCGTATGGTCCGGAACGGACATATCTTCCAGCAAATGGAGGACATAACCCAAAGTTTTATACGCCTGTTCTTGATTCCCGTCGGCAAAATATTCCAAAGCTTTTTTCCAAGCGCGGTTACCGCCATAACGAGAATATTCCTGCTGAATTAACCGGTTATTCACCCACTCCACGGCTGAAACGGGTTTTTCCAAAGACAAAGCAAAACGGGAAAAAAGTTGAACAAATGAAACTGATATTTTACCGGCTTCTTTTCCGGTCCAACCGACTTTATTAATTGGGTCGTAGAAATGGTTAATCCATCTCGGCGGAGTGTCTTCCAAAATACTACCCTCAATAATCCATTCTTTTTGTTGGGGAGTTAATGGTTTGTCCGGAAAAGATAAATTATAAAAATCAACAATTTCTTCTGTTAGGGCCGGATGAGTGGTTTTATTGTCGTAAGCGAAAACATTTTGAAGAGAAAAAAATGAACTAAATATTAAAAAAGAAATTAATAATTTTTTAAACATATTTGTGGATTTGCGATTATTTTTTATATTTTTACTATTTTCCAAATACCATTAGGATAAAGCCCTATTCTAATATAAATTGGCTTATCAATAAAAAATTCTTTCATACCAGGCATATTATCTGATGAAAAATATCCATTTTTTGTAATAGCTATTTTAAGTAAAGAAATATAATTTTCCATTTCTTTCGTTGTAAGTTGGTAAGAACTCTCTAATTCTTCCTCTTGATATTTCTCTATAAAATATTTACTCGCCAATTCATAGTCTCCTTTTTCAACCGCGCTTATGTACATTTGTAAAGTTTCTTGCGGGATTTTTCCGCCATAAGTGTCCGCCATGGCGCGTTCGTAATTTTCTTTTTTAACTCTTTCTAAATTCTCTGCCAATTGCTGAACCGCTTTTTGCCCCTGCCATTGCTGTAAAAAATACCAGCCCCAAGCGCCGGCAAGATATAAAATAAAAACTCCGACAATTGTCGCGAAAAATAACAGCGTAAATTTCCAAAACTTATTTTTTTGATTTTCCATATTTTTATTTTTTTATTATTTTTTAAAATAAAAAGCGCGTTTTAAAAAACACGCCCCCTCACCGGGCATAATTAAATTATAAATCGCTCCGCTCCTCCGTCAACCACTTACTCTGTGGATAACTTTTATATTGAAAACTTTTGGATTATTTTTTATTATCTCTATCTCTTTGCTCTCATGATTAATTCCCAAGCAAGAGGATCTAGGGCCGCTCCACCGCCCGATGATTTATTATTTGCTGATAAGTTATTTACTCCAATAATGGCAATTATATTAGTTGCATCTGCTCCTATTGTTTGATGTTGCACGCCCTGATCGCCAAAGGTTGATAATATAATTTCATCATTAACTGCCCATCCCGCATTCACACTTTTACATCGTATTACTACTTGCCATAGTGAAGGTTTTACACCAAAACCATGCGCCGCTGAATAAACTCCACCAAGAGTTATAGTAGGAAATACATATTGAAAATCCCAGAAATCTGCGCTCGTTTGTATTGTGCCGTCAGGAAATTTAAAACCGCCCGAAGTTGATTCAATAAGCCCTAACACTTTTAACTTAGAAGTTCCTGTATCCGTCCCTATCCCGACGTTGCCTGCTGTGTCAATAATAATTCCTTTCATGCTGTCGCGCGGCCAAGATACGCCTGCACTATTCACGATATACAATTTATCATTGGCATCTTCCATGCCAATTATATATTCACTCCCAGTCGGCCGTGTCAATCTTATTACTGGTCGAGGCGTACCTGTTAATTGGAGAACCTTTGAATCACCAAAGCTTGGCTCCGTCATTCCTATCCCCACGTTGCCATTCTTTATAGTTAGAACATCGGAATTGTTATTGTTGATGATTAGGGCGGAATCAGTACCGAGTTTGAATAAGGTGGAAGTGGCTGATTGGCGGGAGAGTTTAAGCACGGAGTCCGAAGAAGTGCTGTATATTTCCAGTTTGGCTCCGGGATATAATGTGCCGATGCCGATATTGTTGCTGGAATCGGAGTATAAGGTTTGACCGGCCGGATTGGGAGCGATAGTTGTGGGAGGATTCCAACTAAAAACCAGTTTATAAAAAATAACTAATAACAGGAGGATTGCGAAAAATAATGATGAATAAAAGAAGGGTTTTTGGGATTCTTTTTTGAGGAATGATTTTAATCCAAGGAGGATTGATTTACTCTCTCTCTCTCTCTCTCTCTCTCTCTCTCTCGGATTGTGGTTATTGATGAGTTTCATAATGTATAATCGCTATTATTATAAGTTATTATTATACTCTAAATTATTTTATTTAGTAAATTTTCAATCTTTTAATCTTTAAATCCAAAACTCACCGTAAATTCAACGCCTTTGTCGGTTCGGCTGATTTTAGTGATGGGAAGGTCCACATTATGGAAACCCTCGGCAATTAATTTATTTTTAAAATCAATTGCCGCATCTTCGCTTGACCCCAAAGCGTTAAAAAGCAAAGGCATATCAATTGATTGAACATAAATTCTTCTGATGGAAATATTATCGCCGGCCGCCAAATTACTGATTTTCTCAAAAAAACTTGCCCACATTGAGCGTTCAACGCTAACTTTAACGGCAAAATCTATTTTTTGATTGAAAATTTCTATATTTTTTCTAATTTTTTCAAATTCTCCCTTTTCCGATTGTTTATATTGCCCCAAACCGGAAATTTGGTCGTTCAACGAAGTAATGGCTTTGTCAAAAATCAAATAATTAATGCCAATAAAAACGATTAAAATAACCGCCAATGTAATTATAACCGCATTGCGCCAAATTTTAATAAAATCCAAAATACGATGCTGAAAAAATTCTTCTTCCGTTCCTATTTTCGCAAGACTTATCATATTGTCTTTTGAGCGCGGAATTATTCCTCTAATAGCCGAACCTAAAACCGAAAACCAAGCCGGCTGGATATTTTCCGGCGCGACATCGCCGATTTTTTTGAGGCTAAGCGGCTCAACCTTATTAAAAGAAAAATTTTCGGACATTATTTTAACAATGGCGTCGTTTAAGCCGTGAGTCACTAAAATCATTTCGTCAATTTGCTCTTTCCAGCGAGTATTGTAAAAACTCAAAACTTTTTTAACGTCGTCAATAATTAATTTCTTGAAAAGATCCATAGGAATTTCTTTTGCTTCCAAATTAATTATTTGCCAAGAAACGAAATGGTTAAAATACAAATTGCCGTTTCTTATGAGATTGAAACTTAAACCGTTGGCGCCGATATAAAATAAAAGGAATGGTTTATTTTTATTTACATTGGCGCCAAAATCAACCGCCAGCCTTGCGAGAGCCAATCCGCTGAATTCAAAAGCCACCGGCATAAAATTAGCTTCTCTTAATGATTTATCAAATTCATCTATCATCTGCGATTCGCTGAAAGCCCCAAAAATTTCCAATTGGTCGCTGTCGTTAATCACCTCTTCTCCGATTGCCTGCCAATCGGAGTAAGCCTTGCTAAAATCAATCGGGGAAATCATTTTCAAATTTAAATTAACGGCTTCTTTAAGATTGCTTTCCAGCATCGGCAAATTAAATACCTGAAAATAAACGTTATTGTCGGAGATATTAACAATGACATTAATCTTTTCTTTCATTTTCGCGGTTATTTGGGAATGCATAACCGACAATGCCGATAAAAATCTTTCGCGGTCGCTTATTTTGCCGTCTTTAATCACTCCAGCCGCCAATTTCGCGGAATAAGAAATAAACTCATCGTCTTTAATAAGGCTGAATTTCAAATCAACGTCGCTTATCTCCAAAGCGCCGATTTTCGGCTGAGGATTTAAAATTTTTAAAAAATTTTTAAAATTTTTCATAATTTTGGTGGCTAGTGGCTAGTCGCTAGTGGCTAATTAACTACTTCTCCGTTTTTTGAATCAAGGCCAATATCGCTTAACCCCTGAGTAGTCACGCTCTTGGCGGAGCCGGTCAACTGCAAATTAACAAATTCGTCAACGGCGCTTATTAAAGAATCTCCAATTAACATCGGATACTGCCCGATTTGATTGGTATTGGGCAATAATTCTATTTGGAAAACGGCTTCAACCGGCTTATTAATAATGCCCTTGGTTGCCGCGATTCTATCAATAAACCAGCTTACTTCTTGCGTTCTTTCATTATAAACCGGAACGGTATTTATATTGCTTTTTGCCTCACCGACAAGCTTAACGCCCGAACCAAGATACGCCCTAACGCCCGCATTTTTAATATCAGTGGAATAATTCCTGACAA
The DNA here is from genome assembly GCA_038063335.1 of Patescibacteria group bacterium. GTDB lineage: Bacteria > Patescibacteriota > Minisyncoccia > UBA6257 > UBA9933 > JAJYWO01. Next base: position 565 of record JBBTVF010000088.1, on the reverse strand, counting down.
TCCAATGGACAATAAAATTTATCGGATTATCAGCTCTTGGCGGAAGCGAACCTTTGTTTGAAATTCCGGAAGCTAAAATTGAAGAATCGCGGAAATAAATTTTTGAATCAATAGCAACGGCGCCGGCGACTTTTATTTCCCAATTCGCAAAACCGGTTGTTTTATCGGTCGCCACATAATACGGAACGGTCGGCGAAGAAATATCAGCCGCGACTTTCAAAACAAAATTTTTATCGGACAATCTTTTAATAGGATAATTCGGCTTCACGCTTATTTCAAATTCAACGACGCCACTCCCGCCGGATTCAATTAAATGCAATCCCGTATTGCTTGCCGCGTTCCACGTTAAAGTATTGTCGCGGGAATCAAAGGAAGCATTGGTTCTTAATTGGGGAAAATCGAACATTTCGCCGTTTAATTTCGCTTTAATCACGACGTCTCCGAGCCCGACATCGCTGTTATTTAAATAAGAAACTTTAAATCTCAAATTTCCGCCCGGTAAAACATATTCTGAAGAAGCGTCGGAATCAATTTTTAAAAAAAGCGGCGACGGCGCGATATTCAC
>JBBTVF010000087.1:0-1696 GCA_038063335.1 Patescibacteria group bacterium | reverse complement strand
TAAACGCAGTTCCGGTGGCAAAAGACGTTTTGGAATGGTATTATTATAATAGAATTAAAAACTAAAATTTTCAATTTCTAATTTTCATTGAATTTTCAATTTTACAATTTTCCAACATTCAATTTAAGCATTGTCAATTGATTCATTGTAAATTTATTAATAATTGATAATTGGAAATTGTAAATTGTTATTAATTATGAATAGTGAACTTCGGCAAGACCTTGTTTCCGGCGATTGGATTGTTATCGCTCCTAGCAGGGCGAAAAGGCCGGATCAATTGATTAAATTACATAAGATGAAGCGCGTTAAAGCGCCTGTTAAAGATTGTCCTTTTGAAAATTTGCAAAAAAGCGGTCATCATCCGCCGATATTGAAATTTCAAAATTCCAAAGATTGGGAAGTAGTGGTGGTTGAAAATAAATATCCGGCATTTACCCATATTAACGTTTGCGCCAGTCCGGGAAAAAGAGGACCTTATTCAATAATGGACGGCATAGGGCATCACAATTTGGTCATCACGCGCGACCATTGTAAAAATTTCCCGAAACTTTCCAAGCAAAACGCGGATTTGGTTTTTAAGGCATTTGTTGATTATTATAAAATTTTGGCGAACGATTATTGCTTGGCGTATGTTTCAATTTTTCATAATTGGGGGCAGAGAGCCGGAGCTTCCATTTATCATCCGCATTATCAGATAATCGCTTTGCCGATTGTTCCGCCGGACGTTGAGCATTCCCTTGAGGGCTCAAATTCTTATTATAAAAAGCATAAAAAATGCGTGCATTGCGTGATGCTTGACTGGGAATTGAAAGAAAAAAAGAGAATTGTTTATGAAAATAAATCGGCGGTTGTTTTGGCGCCGTTTGTCATGCGCGAACCTTTTGAACTTAGGGTTTTCCCTAAAAAACATTTTTCTTATTTTGAAGATACGCCCTCGGCAATTATGCGGGATGTTGTCTCGGCTTTACAAAAAGCTCTGCAAAAAATGGAGAATCGGCTTCATGACCCGGATTATAATTTTTTTATCCATACCTCTCCTTTGCGGGATAAAAACAAATACAAGCATTATCATTGGCATGTTGAAATTTTGCCGAAGTTCAATATTTCGGCCGGTTTTGAACAGGGGACGGGAATAGAAATTACGACAGTTGACCCCGATGAAGCCGCAAGATTTCTTAGATGATAACTTTAATTTTAGAAATAATTTCAAATTTTGCGTTAAGAATGATTGAATTAGGGGGGTATTGGGGGGTGTTTTTTTTAATGGCTTTGGAATCCGCGAACATTCCTATTCCTTCGGAGGTTATTATGCCGTTTTCCGGATTTTTGGCGGCTAGAGGAAATTTCAATTTTTTATTGGTTGTTTTTATCGGCGCTTTTGGTAATTTAATCGGTTCTTTATTTTCTTATTGGCTTGGTTATTTAATCCGTCATAATGTTTTGCATTGGAATAACCACGGAATTGGCGCGAAAGTTGAGCGAACGCAAAAGTGGCTTGATAAATGGGGCGATTGGGCGATTTTTATCAGTCGTCTTTTGCCGGTGATTCGCACTTTTATTTCTTTTCCGTTAGGAATTATTAAAACAAAATCACTCTGGCGGTTTTCATGGCTTACTTTTAGCGGTTCATTCATTTGGTCGGGATTTTTAGCCTATCTTGGTTTTACGCTCGGTAAAAACTGGGGAATTTTGCATA
>JBBTVF010000086.1:0-17537 GCA_038063335.1 Patescibacteria group bacterium | reverse complement strand
CTATTTCCATAATCCCTCCATTTTTTATTATTTTTAATGTGCAAATTTATCCCAATTTCTTTTTTTATAAAATATCATCTTGGCTGGGTTTGTCAAGCGACATTGGTTCCAAGTCTGCGGCTTCGCCCGTAATTCGCAAAACATCTTTGTCTATTTTCCCCAATTCTTTATAAGCGCTGTTGTACATATTAACCGTAGTGCCCAGATGCGTGCCCAATTTTTTCATATAAGTTTCATAACTCCCCAAATGCCGTCCCAATTCTTCAACTCGCTTGCGAATTTCTTTCGCCGATTCTTCAATCTGCAAAGCTTTCAACCCTTGCAAAACGGTCTGTAAATAAGCTAAAAAGGTCGTCGGCGAAACAATCATCACTTTTTTATCGCCGGTCGCGTATTCAATTAAATCGCGGGTGTTGGATTTCACGGCGCCGACTTTATTGATAAGCAAATCGTAATAAACCGCCTCGGACGGAATAAACATAAAAGCGAAATCCATTGTATTCTCCGAAGGCTTGATGTATTTTGAAGTTTCATCGATACGAGCTTTTAAATCGTCGCGAAAAACGCTTTCCAGTTTTTGTCTTTCGGTTTCGTCCCGCGTTTCCAAAATCCGATTATAATTTTCAAGAGAAAATTTTGAATCAATCGGAATTATTTTATCTTTTACAAAAACCACGGCGTCAACAATACTGCCGTCGCTAAACTCATATTGCATCTGAAAAGTTCCGGGCGGTAAAACATTTTCCAAAACAGTTTTGAGAAAATATTCTCCCAAAACTCCGCGCTGTTTCGGATTTTTTAAAATATCCTGCAAGCTTTCCAATTGACGAGCGATGTCAACAACCTGTTTCTGGCCCTCGCCGACTTTAGTCAATTCAGTCGTAATTTCTTTGATGATTTTGGCGCTTTCTCCAAATTGGCGCTGAAGAATTTGCGTTGACTGGTCCAGTTTGGAATCAAGCGTTCTAGTAATTTCCTGAATTTGATTTTGCAATAAAAGCAAAGACTGGTCATCTTTCTCCATTTTTTTATAATTTTTCAAAAATAAAAAAACAGCAACAAAACCGGCCAAAATAATTATCAATATCGCTGTTAAAAATATTATTTCCATGATATAAACTTCCTGTTTACTGTTTCTCGTTTACTGTTTACTATATAATAATGTCTTTATTGTCAGAATACAATTATACGAAAATCGGTTCGGCAAACGACTTAGATAATCAGAAAGAGCAAAGAATTTATCGGCTACTAGAAATTTTTCCGGCTTTTTTATCATGGAGCACTTTAATCGGCATTGTTCTTATGTCCTGGCTCTTACCAATTTTCGCAGCAATTTTCATAATCGCTTTTGATATTTATTGGCTTTTGAAAACAATTTATTTAGCTCTCCATCTTCGTTCGGCTTTCAAAAAAATGAAAAAAAATATGGAAATCAACTGGCTTCGCGAGTTGACTAACGACCGACGACCGACGACTAACGATTGGACTAATATTTATCATTTGATTTTATTGCCTTTTTACAACGAGCCGAAAGAAATAATCCGCGCCTCTGTTGAAAGTTTGGCAAACGCCAATTATCCGAAAGATAAATTAATTGTCGTTTTGGCGGCTGAAGAAAAAGCCGGCGAACAAGCTAAAATAATCGCCGAAAAAATCAAAAAAGAATTTGGCGAAAAATTTTTTAAATTTTTAATTACACTACATCCTGCGGATATTCAAGAAGAGATTCCGGGCAAGGGTTCAAATATCGCCTGGGCGGGAAAACAAGCCAAGGAAGAAATAATTGACGCCCTTCAAATTCCCTACGAGAATGTTTTGATTTCGGCTTTTGACGTGGACACGGTGATTTATCCCGATTATTTCAGCCGCTTAACTTATGTTTTTCTCAACACGCCGAATAACCAAAATTTCAGCTATCAACCAGTGCCGTTTTACATTAATAATATTTGGCAATCGCCGGCAATGGCGCGCGTTGTGGCTTTTTCCGCCACTTTTTGGCATATGCTCCAACAAGAAAGAATGGAAAGGTTAACGACATTTTCGTCGCATTCAATGCCCCTACAAGCGCTTATTAATGTTGATTTCTGGCAAAAAAATATGGTGAGCGAAGATTCAAGAATTTTTTGGCAATGTCTCTTCCGCCATAATGGCAATTACGGAGTTGTACCGCTTCACTATCCCGTAAAAATGGACGCCAACGCCGCGCCGACCTTTTGGCAAACAATGAAAAATCTTTACAAACAACAACGCCGCTGGGCATGGGGGTGCGAAAATATTTCGTATATACTTTTCGGATTTTGGAAAAATAAAAATATCGGCTTTCGAAAAAAATGGCATTATACATTAATTTATATTGAAGGTTTTTGGTCATGGGCGACCAATACTTTGATTATTTTTATGCTTGGCTGGCTGCCGATTGTGTTGGGCGGAGAAATTTTCAAACAAAGCTTGCTTGCCTACAATCTTCCGCAAATCACCAGGTGGCTAATGACTTTGGCGACTGTCGGAATCATCACTTCGGCTTATTTAACAATAATAATTTTGCCGCCTAAACCGATTGAATACGGAAAATACAAATACATTGAAATGATTTTACAATGGCCTCTGCTTTTAATCACAATGATTGTTTTCGGCGCTTTTCCGGCATTGGAAGCCCAAACGCGATTGGCACTCGGAGGAAAATTCAGATTGAATTTTTGGGTAACGCCGAAAGAAAAATTGTGATATATAATTAGATAATTGCGGGATCATCTAGTGGTAGGATGCGACTTTCTGAAAGTCGTCACCTTGGTTCGAATCCAAGTCCCGCAGCACTTCGGCAAGTTCAGTGTAAGCCATTTACACACCGCGTTTTCAAGATTATTATTTGATTATGATAAAAATTATTGAAAACGACATATTCCGAGGCAGAGAGAAAATCGGCTACATTAGGGGAAACGATATTTTTAACGTTGGCGGAAAAAAAATCGGCTATTATGTCGGCGACGAAATTTATAATTATAAAGGCGCGAAGATCGGCTACTTGGAAAATAATCATATTAAGTACGAAAATGGCAATAGAAAAATCAGCTTTCAGGAAACTAAAAATCATATTAGCGGCGGAACAATTCCCGACATCTGCCGCGTGGCGATAAGATTGCTTTTTGGAGATTGATTTTTGACAAACTGTTAAAAATGATTATAATGATTAAATCGGTAAGGAAACGATAGCTCTGACGTAAGTCGGGGAGGAAGGTCCGGACACTTATAGAAGTACGGGTTAACGACCCGCCGTCGTAAGACGAGAGGTGCGAGCAGTGACGTCTTGAGGCGAAAGCCGAAGGAAAGTCCAATCCCAACGTAGTTGGCTTAATCCTGATATAGGGATAAAAAATCAGGAGTGAAACGGCTAAATCCTTACTAAGTGCAAGGCCGAACTGAGTATTCAATGCGTTGAATATTTGGAGTGCCGCTAGAGTCTGAGAGTAATCGATGACCCAGATAAATTATCGTTTAGACACAAAATCCGGCCTATTACTTACCGATAAAAAAACCGCCATTGGCGGTTTTTTTATTTATTAAAACAATCCCCTTTGGCTGTCCAATTCCTTATTCACCATCCTATCCGCTTCCCTATTCTCCTCGCGCGGAATATGGATAAATTTTACATTGCCGAAATCCTGCTTCAAATTCCAAATTTCAATAAAAAACGGCGTTAAATCTTTTTCTTTTATTTTATATTTTCCGTTTAATTGATTCACGATTAATTCGCTGTCCATTTTTATTTCAATTTCCGCCTTTTCCGCTTTTTCGCCGCCGATCAAATGCTTTATTTTTTTCAAAGCGAAAATCGCCGCCTGATATTCAGCTTCGTTATTCGTCGCTTTGCCGAGAAATTTTGAATATTCTTTTATTCCGCGTGAGTCTGTGTTAAGTCCGCGCAAGTCCGCGACTATGCCAATTGCCGAAGGTCCAGGATTCCCCCTTGAACCACCGTCGCAATAAGCGATTATTTTATTTTTTTCCATGGAAGTTTTATTTCAGCGTTAAACGTAAATCCGGCCGCCGCTTTATGCCCTCCGCCGCCGTATTTTCTCGCCAAATCCGAAAGATTAACTTTACCTTCGTTTCTCAATGAACCTTTAAATAATTTGTTTCTATATGACCAAACCAAGCCAATTGTTTTCTTATTTTTTGAAATATAATGCCCTATTTCAGATTCTAAAATCGGCGAATTAACGGCAAAAATTTTATGTCCTTCGAAAATCGCTTTTTCTCCATATCCCGCTATTTTTTTTATTAAATTATCTTGATATTTTACAATTGCCATGCCTTCGTTGATATATTTTTTTCTTTTTCGCGCTTTTTCAAAATCATTGGCAATTTTATTCCATTCTAAAAAATTAGAACCATAAGTATCCAAAGAAGCCAATAATTCTCTTGTGTGGGAAATTTTGAATTTCCATATATCCATATCTTCAATTACTTTCAAGAGTTGGGGGATTTTCTTTCTAGGATAAAAATATTTCCAACTTAAAACCGCCGCTGAATGTTTAATGTCAAATAAATAATCGCTCGATATTTTAGCTTCTTCTTTTCTGCCGATATGATGATCAATAACAACAACTTTTTTATTTTCCTCTAAAAGCCGTTTCATTGTATTCACGCTAAAACATAAATCAACCAAATATATTTCTTTATTTTCCAATCCTTTTGGCAAAATATCTTCCCTGCCTTTATATTGAATTGAAATATAATCGGCTTTATTGCCGAATTTTTTCCAAGCCGCCCAAGCCGCTCCGAATCCGTCATGGTCATTATGATATAAAACTATAATTTGCTTCATAAATTTATTCTAACGCTTTTATCCCGGGCAATTTCTTACCCGCCAGATATTCCAACATAGCGCCGCCGCCGGTACTTATAAATAAGCGTGGATATCTGCGCTTATCTGCGTTCTTATCCGCGTTAATCTGCGCGCTCCGAAGGAGCGAGGTTGTTTCGCCACCGCCGATGATGGAAAACGCTTTTTTATTATTAATTATCGCTTTTACGATTCCTTCCGAACCTTTGGCAAATTTCGGATTTTCAAAATAACCCATTGGCCCGTTCCAAATTATCGTTTTCGCTTTTTTAATTATATTCTCATACAAACTTATTGTATTCGGTCCAATATCTAAAATTTTTCTATTTTTAATTTTATAATCAACTGGCAAAATAACCTTCTTATTGTTTAATATTTTTTTTGCAAATTCAACTGTTTTTTCTTCAAAAATAGAATCTCCTATCGGCAATCCTTGCGCCAATAAAAAATTATGCACGATTCCGCCGCCAATCAAAAAATAATCCGCCCCCTCTATGAAGTTTTCAATTAAGCCGATTTTATCGGAAATTTTCGCGCCACCCAAAATTATAACTAACGGTTTTTTCGGCTTCATCATTGCAAAAAGATTTTTAATTTCCCTTTCTAAAAGAAAGCCTGCATAAGACGGCAAAAATTTTGTAATTGCTTCAACTGACGCATTAGCTCGGTGACTCACTGCAAAAGCGTCGCTTACGTACATATCGCCCAAACTTGCCAATTGTTTTGCCAATTTAGGGTTATTTTTTTCTTCACCCGCCAAAAACCGCAAATTTTCCAGTAAAAAAATATTATTCTTGCTACCATTGATGGTAGCGGTAATTTCTTTCCAATTTTTATTAAAATCAACAAACTTAATCTGTTTATTTAATAATTTAGATAGTATTTTTACAAACGGTTTTAATGAAAATTCTTTAGAATTTAGGATTTTAGATTTTGAATTTTCCCATTTCACGGGCTTTGGTCTTCCCGCCCCTTGGGCGAGGTTCGCCCCCTTGGGGCGACCTCGGTGGCTTAAAATCACTACTTTCGCGCCATTATCAGTTAGAAATTTTATCGTCGGCAAAATTCCTAAAATTCGTGAAGAATTCCTCGCCTCTTTTTCAACAATATTCAAATCTACTCGCAAAAGACAGGTTTTCCCGGCAATTTCTTTTTTTGATAAATCTTTTAAAAATTTCATTTTAAATTAAGCGGATAACGGGAATCGGACCCGTGTCTTATCCTTGGGAAGGATACATAATACCACTATACGATACCCGCGCTTATTACTTACTACTAATTACCTCTTCCCCGTTCCATTCAAAACCTGTTAAAAAAATCATCACTTTGGTTTGCGAGCGAACGCTTTTCATTCTTTCGTCAAAATCAATACCCGCCAAAAAAAACCTATCCTCTAAAATTTCTTTTTTCGCCTGTGGCTTTAAAACTCTCTTTTTAAACTCACTAAGTGAAAAACTGTATAAAGTTTCAATCGCCTTATCGGTAATCTGACTTTCCGAAATTTCTTTTATTTTATTTTCAACCAGCACGTTTAAATCTTTTTGCTTAATTTCTTTTTTTAATTCTTTCTCAATTAAAATATTTTCAATTAAATTATCCAGCACCGCCCGTTTTATTTCCTGCCGCGCTTCATCAGCCTTAAGGACTTGTGAATCTTGCGCATATGTTTTAAGAGCTTTTTCGTAATAATTCAAGGAAGTTGAATAATTCCTATTATAATCATTGACCATAATGGGACTGATGCCAACAAGCGCAATGGGATAAACGCCGAATAAAATTAAAACGACAATAATTCCTACCGCCGATGCCGAAAAAATAATGAGCTTTTTTTTATTTATCATTTTATTATTTTTTTAAACACTTCCGCCGGTATCCTCACCTGCGCCATGCTTAATAATTTCTTTTTCCCTTTTTTCTGTTTCTTCCATAACTTCATTTTACGCGTTCTGTCGCCGCCGTAAAGATACCCCGTAACATCTTTTTTCATCGCCGGGATGGTTTCGCGCGCTATAATTCTTCCTCCGGCTACCGCCTGAATCGCCTGACTAAATTGCTGACGAGGCAAAATATTCTTTAATTTCTCCGTCATCTTACGCGCTTCGTACTCAATTTTTTTTCGCGGCACCACGCGCACCAACCCGGCAACCGGCGCATTAGCGACCAAAATTTCCATTTTTTCAAGTTCGGCTTTTTGATAATCCGCTAATTCATAATTAAAAGAGGCAAATCCTTCAGAAACGGATTTTAACCGGTCGTCAAAATCGGAAATAAGTTCGGCCAAGGGCATTCTGGCGGTTATTAAAATTATTCCTTCTGCCCCCAAATTATTCGTCGCTATATTTTCCATTCTGAAAATTTCTTTCAACTGCAAAATACCTCCAAGATGTTCACTGGGCGAAATAATTTCCAAATTTATCATCGGTTCCAAAATTTCTTTAATATCATCCGGCAAGTACGCCGGATTATCTATTATTAAATTATTAATTTTATAAGCGACTGACGGAAAACTGTTTATTGTTTTTATGTCAAATTCTTTTTCTAAACGTTCGGCGGTAATTTCAAAATGAAGCTTGCCTAAAAAACCGACTTTAAATCCCCTGCCGAGCACCTCGTTAAAATCCGCTTCAAATTTCAAAGAAGAGTCATTGAGTTTTAATCGGCCAAACGCTTTTTTTAAATCGTCGTATTGATTGCTGTTTTCCGGATAAAAACTGACAAAAACAACCGGCTTCGGCTCATCGTAGCCCTCTAACGCAAAAGATTTAAGATTTGATCCGCCAACTGGCGGATGAGATTTAAAATTTATTATTGTGTCTCCGATTTTTATTTTCCCCGGGTCTTTTAAGCCGGTGGCGATATATCCGATTTCGCCGACCGATAATTTGCCTATTGATTTTAATTGAGGCAAAAAATAACCGATTTCTTTCATTTTAAATTTTTCATCGGCAACGATTAAATATGCTTCTTCATTAATATTAAATTCTCCGCTAAAAATGCGAGTAGAAGCAATAATGCCTTTATGGTCATCATAAAATGAATCAAAGATTAATGCTTGAGAGACTGATTCGTGATGGTTAAAAATTGATTTATGCTGATGCGACGACGGGATTTTTTCAATAATCGCTTTCAAAAGTTCTTCCACTCCCTTGCCGGTTTTAGCGGAAATTTTATAAACTTTTTCCGGCTCACAACCGATTAAATCCGCTAAATCCTTTATTCTTCTATTTAATTGCTCTTCGCTACTTATCAAATCAACTTTATTGACCGCGCCGATTATTTTAAGACCTAATTTTTGGGCAGCGTGAAATTTCGCCAAAGTCTGCGCTTGAATTCCCTGCGTTATATCAACAAGTAAAATCGCGCCTTCAACCGCTGTTAAGGCGCGCGACACCTCATAAGAAAAATCCGAATGTCCGGGAGTGTCTATCATATTAAAAACATAATTTATAATTCCTAATTCATAATTCATTCTGACTGGCGCCATTTTTATGGTGATTCCCCTTTCCCGCTCCGATTCCAAAGAATCCAAAAACTGCGCCTTCATTTGGCGCACATCAACAGTTTTTGTAATTTCCAAAAATCTATCAGCTAGAGTGCTCTTCCCATGGTCAATATGGCTGATTATGACGAAATTTCGAATATTGCCGCTATTATTCATAGTGCTATAATAATATACAAATGAATAAAAAACTACTTGTTTTCAACTGGAAAAGTGCTCCGGCCACCGTTAGCGCGGCGATAAAATTAACAAAAGCGATTGAAAACAACATTCCTCAAAAAAACGCGCCGGAAATCGTTATCGCGCCACCGTTTCTTTTCATCGAAGAAATAGGCAAATTTGTTAAAAAAGCGAAATTAGGAAGCCAGGATGTTTTTTGGAAAAATATCGGCCCGTATACGGGAGAAATTTCATTGCGTCAGGAAAAAAACCTTAAGGTTAAATATGTCATTATCGGCCACTCTGAACGCCGCCGAATTTTAGGAGAAACTGACACCATGATAAATAAAAAAGTTCTGGCGGCTTTAAAATCCGGATTAAAAGTAATTTTATGCATCGGCGAAAATTTGACAATCCGCAAACGTGGGGAAAAAACAATTGAAAATTTCATTAAATCGCAACTGCAAAAAGATTTAAAAAACATTGAAAATTGTAAATTGAAAATTGAAAATTTAGTAATTGCCTACGAACCCATCTGGGCCATCGGCACCGGCCAAGCAGATACGCCGGAAGACGCCGTTGAAATTATAAAATATATTAAAAAAATAATAATTAGTAAGTATAAAGTAGTAAAAATAAAAACACTTTACGGAGGTTCAATAGATGGTAAAAATATAAAAGATTTTCTACAATATAAAGAAATAGACGGTTTCCTTGTCGGCGGAGCCTCGTTAAAAAATAAAGAATTTAAAAAAATTATCTATGAAGTGGGGAAAATTAATAGCTAAAATAATCATAATTTTAATCGCGCTAATGACAATAGCGTCATTGAGCTTCTTTTAAGGGTAATCGCGAATAATGCGAATTTAAAATAAATAACGCGAATAAATAATAATGAACGAATTATTCTTAACGACCGATGACGGCGTGAAAATCAGCGCTCATTTATATGCTATTGAAAAACCGATTGGCTGGCTGGTTTTGTCGCATATGATGCCCGCGACAAAAGAATCTTATGAAAATTTGGCAATTAAAGCGCAAAATAACGGCTATGAAAGCGTTGCCATTGATTTGCGCGGACACGGAGAATCCGACGACGGACCTGAAGGATTTTTAGATTTTTCCGACCCAAAACATCAAAAAAGCATTTTGGATTTAAAAGCCGCTGTTGATTATTTAATAAAAAACAAAAAAGCGACACCGGAAAAAATTTCTTTTATCGGCGCGTCAATCGGCGCAAATTTATCGCTTCAATATATCGCCGAAAATTCGGCATTCAAAACCGCCATTTTGCTGTCGCCGGGACTAAATTATCGCGGGCTTAAAACTGAACCATTAGTTAAAAAACTTCAAGCCGAACAAAAAATATTATTTGTGAGCGCCGAAGACGACGGTCCGAACGCCGAAGAAAACCAATTGCTTTTTGAAGCTACGTCAAGTAAAATTAACAAACAAATCAAAATTTACGAATCCGGCGGACACGGCACGGATATTTTAAAAAACCAACCGGAATTAAAAAATTTAATTTTTAATTTTTTAGAATGAACCCCCACACCAAACGAGTTGTTGTGAGGGCAAAAAATCAGATTATATAAAAACATAAACGAATGAAAATTTTATTCCATATATTTAATGGGATAAAATATAAACTCGTTATGGTGTGGGGGTGAATACAAATTTATTAAAGCAAATTTCCAAATTCGTGGTTGTCGGATTTATAAATACCGGCATTGATTTCGCGGTTTTGAACGCCTTAATGTTTTCAATGAAAATTTACAGCGGCCGATGGCTAATTCTTTTTAATTCAATTTCTTTTGCTGCCGCCGTTGTTAATAGCTATTTCCTGAACAAATACTGGACATTTAAAACGCAAAATACTAACCTGCCCGCGCAGGCAGGAGATTCAAAATCCAAAGAATTTTCTCAATTCCTAATAATAAGCGTTATCGGCATTTCAATAAACGATGTTGTTGTTTATGGACTCGCTACTTTTACTTCTCCGCTGTTCGGATTTTCAGCGCAAATGTGGACGAATGTCGCGAAAATTTTCGCCACTGCCGCTTCAATGGTTTGGAATTTTATCGGATATAAGTTTATTGTTTTCAAGCCAAAAGAAAGTGTTGACTTTTAAAAAATCTTCATATATAATGCTTTTGAGTGGTAATAGCTTTTTGCGATAATATCTACGAAGAGCCATTATTCCAGTTTGGTCCCCTGCCCTTGGCGGGGGATTTTGTTTTAGATATAATAATATTGGGACTGTTGAAAGCACTCACTCATTGCAAGCTGGAGGTAAACGTCAACGGTCCCAATTTTATATGCCCAGTAGGAGAATTTCAAACTCATCCCGCAGAATGCGGGATAGAAAAGTCTGGGTATAATATATAAATATAATAAATATTAAATAATAAGGGATTTTAAATATAATCTAAATTATTATTTGAAATTCCTCTACTGGGTATGTTTGAAAAAAATGTCCCGTTAAAACAAATAAGCCATTATAAAATTGGCGGCAATGCAAAATATTTTTTTGAAGCGAAAAACGCCGATGATTTAATTGAGGCGATAAAAAAACAACGGCAACTAAAAACGCCTCTTTTTATTTTAGCTGGCGCGACAAATGTTTTAATTAATGATGAAGGATTTAACGGCTTGATTATAAAAATTCAAAATTCAAAAATTAAAATTCAAAATGACAATTCAAAATTTAAAATTATTAAAGCCGAAGCGGGAGCATCAATGGCGGAATTGATAAAAACAGCGATAGAAGAAAATCTTTCCTGCTTGGAATGGGCGGGAGGGTTACCCGGCACTCTTGGAGGCGCGATTCGCGGAAACGCCGGAGCTTTCGGCGGAGAAACAAAAAACATTATTGAAGAAGTTATCAGTTTGGACATATCGCAAAAAATTCCAAAAATTATTAAAAGAAAAGCGAAAAATTGCGATTTTGAATACCGCTCAAGTATTTTTAAAAAAAATCCGCAAAAGGAAATTATTATTGAAGCGACATTAAAACTCCAAAAAGGCGATAGAAAAGAAATAGAAGAAAAAACAAATCAAAACATCAATTATCGCCTTTTAAAACAACCAATGGAATATCCAAGCTTGGGCAGTACATTTAAAAACATCCCAATATCTCAAATTAATAATAATATCAACATAAATCAACTTTTGAATCAACATAAATCAGCGTTAATTATAAAAAACGACCCATTTCCGATTATACCAGCCGCTTTTTTAATCTCTGAAGCCGGTTTAAAAGGAATTTCTATCGGCGGAGCGATGATTTCCCCGAAACATCCGAATTTTATCGTCAATGTTTTAGATGCGAAAGCGAAAGACATAGAAAATTTAATTCAACTTGTAAAAAAAGAAGTAAGGGAAAAATTTAAAATTGAGCTTCAAGAAGAAATTGAACGTCTCAATAACCAAGTTTGAGTTATCCACATTGCATTTCATTTTAAATTTGTTAAAATTATATTAAGAAGAAAAATATTTTTCTTCTTTGGGAAAGTAGTAAAGTATCAGCGCGTAAGATTGTATGGTCGACAACCTTATCACTGATTATAAAATAATATCTGCATTATTTTTTACAAAAAATACAGCAGATTACTTAAAATGGCTGCTAAGAAAAAAGCTGCGAAGAAAAAGAAGAAGTAATCTTCTCTCCCTCCCCCTACAAGGGGAGGGAGCTTTTATTTTAAAATAATTGATTTATAATAATGTTATGCAAATAATTATCCATTCTAAAAATCTTGATATTACGCCGCCAATTCGCGAATATGTGGAAATGAAAATTGGTTCATTAAACCATCTTTTGCAAAGATTCGAAGCTGAAGGTGAAATTAAAACTGAAATAGAAATAGCAAGAACGACCAAGCACCACAAACACGGCGATGTTTTTTACGCCGAAGCGAATTTGCATCTGCCTAAGAAAATTTTGCGCGCCGAACACTACGATTCTGACATCAGAATCGCGATTGACGAAATAAAAAACAAACTTCACAACGAAATTATCAAATATAAAGAAATCTCCATTAATCGCCGTCCGGCAAAAGAGAAATAAAAATCGCCCTCTGGGCGATTTTTATTTCTCTGCGCGTTGTCATGCACCATGACAACGCTTATATTTCTTCCCCGAACCGCAATGGCAAGGATCATTGCGTCCAATTTTTAATTGAAAATTTTCAATCGGTTTTTTAATAATTTGATCATTTGAATTTGGAATTTGTTTAGGATTTGGAATTTCGGATTTTGGGTTTTGTTCAGAAAACCATTTTTCAAAATTAGCCGTCATTTCTTTATACATCATATTGCTTTCTCTGCGATATTCCACCAAGGGGTCGTGTTGGCCGTAAGCGCGCAAAC
The DNA here is from genome assembly GCA_038063335.1 of Patescibacteria group bacterium. GTDB lineage: Bacteria > Patescibacteriota > Minisyncoccia > UBA6257 > UBA9933 > JAJYWO01. The sequence goes on along the minus strand of JBBTVF010000086.1, from coordinate 4,668 downwards.
GCACTGATTCGCGAAGCGCTTCCATATTTTCCAAATGGCTCATCCAAAGCGCATCAAGCATTCCAAAAATTTGAGGAATAACCCCACCCTCTAGCATCTTTTGTCTTTTTTCGTAAATCGCCGTTCTTTGTTTATTTAAAACATCATCGTATTCTAATAAATGTTTTCTGGAATCAAAATTCAACCCTTCAATTTTTTTCTGGGCCTCATTGACCACTCTGGAAATAAGCCGTGATTCAATTGGATGATCTTCGGGCAAATCCAGCCGTTCCATCAATGATTTTATTTTTTCTCCGCCGAATATTCTTAATAAATCGTCTTCAAGAGAAAGAAAAAATTTTGTTTCTCCCGGGTCGCCTTGCCGTCCGCTTCTGCCTCGCAATTGATTGTCAATTCGGCGAGCTTCATGGCGTTCAGTGCCAATAACGCACAATCCTCCCAATTCTTTAATTTTTTTCTGTTCCTCAATACTTGAAGGATTGCCGCCCAAAACAATATCAACTCCGCGCCCCGCCATATTAGTCGCCACAGTCACGGCTCCAATTTTCCCCGCTTGGGCGATAACCGCGCCTTCTTGCTCGTGATTTTTCGCGTTTAAAACTTCATGAGAAACGCCGGCTTGCCTCAACAAATAAGAAAAAAGTTCGTTATGCTCAATTGAGGCGGTACCGATTAAAACCGGCTGGCCCGATTGACGGCGTTTTTTTATTTCTTCAACCACGGCGCCACATTTCGCCTTAAAATTTTTATAAATCAAATCTTGCTGGTCTTTGCGAATCATCGGCTTATTGGTCGGAATACTGGCAACTTCCAAATTATAAACTTCATGAAATTCCTCTGCGGAAGTCTGAGCGGTGCCGGTCATCCCTCCCAACTTTTCATACAAGCGAAAATAATTTTGAATGGTAATCTGGGCAAAAGTCCGCGATTCCTGTTTTACTTCAACCCCTTCTTTCGCTTCAATCGCCTGATGCAAACCGCCGGAATATCTACGTCCATACATTTTTCTGCCGGTAAATTCGTCAATAATTATTATTTCATTTCCGCCAGTCGAGACGGATTCAACAATATAATTTTTATCCCTCTTAAAAAGCGCAAAGGCTTTTAATGATTCTTCAAGATAATGAACTAACCGAAGATTCTCCGGCTCATAAAGATTTTTAATGTTTAAAATTTTTTCAACCTTGGCAATGCCCTCGTCCGTGATTGTCGTCGCTTTCGCTTTTTCATCAACTAAATAATCTTTTTCTTTTTCCAACCGACTCACAATTTTAGCGAACACTTTATAATATTCGCTTGATTCCGCGTCCGGCGCGGAAATAATCAACGGCGTTCGCGCCTCATCTATTAAAATACTGTCAACTTCATCAATAATCGCGTAATAAAAAGGTTTTCGCTGAGCTTGGTCTTCTAAACGATAAGCCAAATTATCCCTTAAATAATCAAACCCGAATTCATGGTTAGTGCCGTAAAGAATATCACATTGATACGCTTCTTTACGCAAAACCGGCCGAAGAAATTCATGGACAACTTTAAAACCGCCGGCAATATCTCGCTCTTTATCTAAATCTAAATCATTTTTAATTTTTGAATTTTCATTTTGATTTTTAATTTTTAAATTTTGAATTTCTTGTGTATGTTCAGGATCATATAAATAAGCATTTTCATGTGTAAGGCAACCAATTGACAATCCAAGTAAATGATATATTTGCCCCATCCAAACCGCGTCTCTACGGGCAAGATAATCATTGACCGTAATAATATGAACGCCCTTTCCCGACAACCCATTAAAGTAAGCCGCCAAAACGGCAGTCAAAGTTTTTCCCTCGCCGGTCGCCATTTCCACGATTTTCCCCTGATGTAAAACAATGCCACCGATAAGCTGAACGTCAAAATGCCGCTGGCCAAGAGTTCTTTTCGCGGCTTCGCGGCATAAAGCGAACGCTTCGGGAAGCGCGTCATCCGACCATTCGCTTTCCATAATCCGCTTTTTTAATTCCAAGCTTTTATTTCTTAAATTTTCGTCGCTAATTTTTTCCAATTTCGGCTCAAAATCATTAATGGCCGCCACCAGCGGCCTAAAATCCTCCTTGCCGAACAAATTCCTTAAAAAACTAAACATTCTTTGATTATATACTTTAAAATATTTTCTCGCCAATATCTATTCACCTTTCCAAAATTTTTTTCACTTAAGAATAAAATCTCAATATCACAAAAGGTTAGAATAGTAGCTCCTATTGGTGTTGTTGAGCGAATCATCTTGCGGGTTTACCCCGAATTCGCAACTTCTTCTTTCGGGAGCGAAGTGTCTCCGCCAATAGCGGAGCCGGAAAAAGAAGTGTTAAGCGAACGAGGCAGGTCGCAAGTGTGAGCGAGACAATACCGATAGGAGCTCTAAGGGGAGAAAAAAATTTATTCTAGAAGGGATAAATCTACGGACTCCAATTTATTATTACGTCCGTTACGGTCGGCGATTGGGTTTGATCGGTATCGGAATATAAAAATATCTTATAACGAAAATATCTATGATTATTATGATAAGTTAAATTTATTTGTGACGGAATTCCTGCGTCTGTTGGAGCATAATAAGTCGTTTCTGAACCGTCTGGCCCCTTATAATCCCACGGCCCGGTCGCGCTGTTTGAAGAAGCAATTTGAAATTTTACCCTCGTTCCGCTCGGCTGCGTTCCCTGCCACATAATTGTGTTTATCGCCGAACCGCCAAGCGCCCAAGTATCAAAAATCGAAGAAATCAAACTAGCGGAAGTGGATGTTGAAGTAAAACCTGTTTTTACTTTGTAATCGGCCGGCGAACATCCTCCCGCGCCGGAATTACTACAATTAAAACTAAACCAGCCGACATTATCGTTCCACGCCCAACCGGAAAAATCGCCTGATGTCGGGCTTATAGAAACGCCGTACACTTGATTTTCTGTTGTTGTACCGGAAAAACTAATCCAACCGACATTGTCATTCCAAGCATAACCGCTTAAGTCGCCGGTGCCGTCTTTTAAAACTTTAAAATTGCTTGTTCCGCAAACATCGCCGTTCGGCGAAGTGGCGCAATCAAGCGCGATAAATCCGACCGATGACGAAGCATAGCCCAACAGTTGCGTTGAAGAAACATTAACATTGTCTGTTGTGTAAAAATCCACCCAGCCGATTAAATCATTCCAGGCATAACGGTAAGTGGAATCAATATTGGTGGCGGCAATGGCGATAGAAGCGGCAAAGAGAATAATTATTATTGTCAGGAAAAATAAAGGTTTCATATTGGGTGAATATTATTTAATTAAAATTATTTATAAATATCTTTGCGATGGCCAACAGCTACAATAATTATTTTTTCTTTTTTGATATCAAAAATAATTCTATAATCACCGATACGAAATCGATAATCGCCAATCTTGGAATCAGTTAATTTAATCGCATAATTTAAGGAATTTTGACAATATAATAATAATTTTTCTTTGAGATGCGTTTGAATATCTGTAGGGAGTTTCCGCCAATTTCTCCAAGCCGATTGGGTAAAGGCAATTTTCATAAAAAATTAATTAAAAGGATAAATAATTTTCTTTGATATTATTTCTTTACGAGCCTTCTGAACGCGGCGAATAAATTTGGAAGAAGTAAGGGCTTCTTGGTCTTCCAGATAATCTTCAAACTTCTGCCATAAATTTAAGGGCAACAAAACCATCGGTTTTTTGCCTATCTCAACTTTTTTAATTTTATCCATTATAAATATTTTATTCATATTACAATGATATAAAACTACGAAAATAATGTCAATTTTTTTACACTTATCTAAAAGAATAAATACCGCGCCAACGCGGCTCTAAAAGTTCCATTTTCAATGAAGAATGACGAATGTCTTTATTAAAGAGATGGATTGTTTTATCCCATTTCTTTTCAAGTTTATGGACAATGAGATATTCAACGACATCTTTCCTTAAAGACTTTAATTTCATTTTTCCGCATAAGAAGATTTTTTAAGGCCATCTTCTAAGTCCGTCAAAAATTCTCTTGTGTATAAATTTGTTTTTTGAAAATCATTAATAACGTCTTCTATGGGGTCTTTTATTATAAATTCAAAAAAACGGCTGGATATTTTTTTATAAGCATCTGATTGGCGCTTTAATTTTGAATATTCAGTTTTAGGAATAATCACCGTATCCATATTTTTATATTATCACGATTAAAAACTAAAAAATCAAGCATAACGATAAGTGGAATCAATATTGGTGGCGGCAAAAACGATAGAAAATAGAAAACAGAAAGTGGAAAGTAGAAGAATTATTAAAAGAAATTTCATTTTAAACATATTTGCTCTTCGGAGTGATCTTTACAGACAATTGTTTTTAATTCTAAATTTTCCTTTTTTAATTGTTCTAAAGAAGTATGAAGTTCTTGAATGGCTTTTGCTAAAATCGGAGCTATTTGCCCGTATGAAATTCCAAGGTTGCCTTCTTCACCGCTCACCACCTCGGGGACTATCTCCCGCATTTCTTGAGCGATAAAACCAACCTGCGGAATATTTGTATTTTTCATCTTATATTCTCTCGGCCTCATTTGCATTACGGTATTTAAACCATATTTTAACATATCCATAATGTCTGTTTTATAAGATATATCTGAAGCGCCAATCCAATTACCGGCAGAATTTAACAC
>JBBTVF010000085.1:0-2150 GCA_038063335.1 Patescibacteria group bacterium | reverse complement strand
TTAATAAATTAATTTATACCCTATTCCGGCCGCGAAAACAAGCAGAAGAAAAACGATGATTATCGGATGGATTTTATCCAGTATTTTTTCGGGCTTGCGCGCTTCTGCGTTATTCTGCGCCGCGCCCCGTAGCGAGCCTTGCTCTGCTACCGGGATTAATTCCACATTATTCCGCGCCCTAAGCCACATTAAAACAATAAAAATTCCTTCCAACCCGATAATAATAGCTCCTGAAAAACTAATTAATTTTAAAAAACTTTGAAAACCGGCGACGTATAACAAAACCGGAACGACTGAAACAACCCCGCCGGAAAAAATAACCGGCAGATTAAAATCGTGCTCCAAACTTTTTTTAATATCCCGCCCGATGACAATATAAGTGCTCCACAAAGATATTATTCCCAAAATCCCCAATACCCATAAAACTATTTTCGGCAAATTGCCGATCAAACCGGAAACCGCGTCTTCCGAAATTTCACCGGAAAGCCCTAAAATTCCAAAAACAAAAATGGCATAAATAAGCGCCGGCGCGATAGTGCCGATAATAATTGGCCACTTGCTTTTTACGGGCGACTGGCCGTTATTCCTGAAATAACCCAATAAAGTCGGGATAGCCGACCGACCATACATTGAAAATAAAACCGCGCCGAACGGCAAAAAGATATTGCCAAAATCAAACAAGGGCGTGGCCTTTATTTTATCCGCTCCGCCGGCCAAACCAAAACCGAATATCATAAAAATCATCGCCGCCATTCCGATAAAAATTAAAAATTCGGAAACCGCCAGCTCATTAATTTTAAAAAATATCGCCAAAGAGCCTAAAAGCCAAAAAGCGAAAATAACATAAATATCAGACGTAGCCGGCAATATCAATTTTATAAAACTCGGCGATAAAACAAGATAAATCGTCAAAGCCAAAAGCGCGCCGAATATCGCCATAAAAATGCTTGACCAATAGCCGAATTTCCCCAAATAAATTTTGGCGTATCCGGGAAACCGGTGATTTTCCGGCGTTCGGACAATAATATCCGCATACATCAAGTGGATTAAAACCAAAATAACGCCGAAAAATAAAAGATAAAAAAGCCCGATGCCCAGTCCCGCTCTGTTAAATAAAAAAGGCAAAGCGAACATTCCGGCGCCGATAATAGTGGTCGCCAAAAGCGAAGCCGGAAAAATAATTTGGCTAAAGATTCCCTTCATCTGATTTTTCTGACTCGCCAACAATTTTATCTAAAAACTTTTTTTCAAAAATCCAAAAAACCGTGAAAACCATAAGTGTGATGGCAACCGCAAGAACAGCCACGCCATAAAAACCGAAACCAGTCGCCATTCCGACCGCCGCAGCCACTAAAAGCCCGGCCGCCGTAGTAACGCCGCTTGGATGAGAACCATGAAAAATAATCAAGCCGGCGCCGATAAATCCGATACCGCCAATGATGCTTGTGGGTATTATGGCGACATTAAAATCGGCAAAATTTTTTTCAAGCAGAATTGAAATAACAGCTAAAAGACATGAGCTTAGACTAATTAAAGAAAAGGTTCTTAACCCCGCGGTTTTATGGGCAATTTGCCGTTCAATGCCGATGAGACCGCCGAAAACAACCGCTAAAACAAGTCTTCCGAAAATTTCCAAATTTTGAGAAACAAAAATTTCCATTTTATAAAATTTTAGAATTATGATTATTTTCTTTTTCTTTTTTTATTATTTCCACCAATTTATCCAATAATCTTTTCGGGTCCGAATCAAAAACAACTTTTCCTTTCATTTCCTCGGCGCGATGGGACTTTTCAATCAACTCCTTAAAAAGCTCGTCCGTTTCCCATTCGCCCTGTAAAATTCCAATCGGTTTTTTGTCTTCAAAAGTAATGGTAAATTCATTGATTGTTCCCATTCTGCCGCAACCGAAAATAACGGCGTCGGACGCCCTTACTAAAAGCAAATTGCGACCGGAATAATTAAATCCCGTGTAAATTATCATATCGTGATATTCCGTCGGCAATTGATAACCGTGAATATGTTCTTTTTCCGTGGCGGCCGGCGAAAGACCGATAACAATCCCTCCTTCCTGTTTCGCGCCCTTAGCGGCCCAAAATGGAAAGCCTGTTGTGGCGCCGTCAACCAAAACCGCGTTATGCCGCACGATTTC
>JBBTVF010000084.1:0-1465 GCA_038063335.1 Patescibacteria group bacterium | reverse complement strand
ATTGTTTATGAAAATACTTTCAGTCAAAAATCTTAGCATTGAAATCGGCAAAATTAAAATTCTTGAAGACATTAATTTTGAAATCAATAAGGGAGACGTGTTGGCGATTATCGGGCCGAATGGAGCCGGTAAAACAATGCTTTTAAGAAGTTTACTCGGCTTAGAAGATTATAAGGGCGAAATTAACTGGATTCCGGAAATTAAGGTCGGCTATGTTCCGCAAAGAATGGATATTGAAACCGATATTCCGCTTACGGTAAGGGAATTTTTTTATTTGCGCGGAATAAAAATAAGCGAAGAAAATATTAAAGAAGCGCTTAAATTGGTCCATCTTGACGAGAAAATTTTAGATTCAGGATTTGGCGAGATTTCCGTGGGACAAAGGCAGCGCGTTTTAGTCGCTTGGACAGTCGTCGCCAGACCCGACGTTTTGCTTTTTGATGAACCGACGGCCGATGTGGATATCGCGGGCCAGAAATCAATTTATGAAATGCTTCATAAAATACAGCATGAAATGGATCTTACTATAATTTTAATTTCTCACGACCTTAATGTTGTTTATAAATACGCCGATAATGTTATATGCCTTAATAGAAAAAAAATATGCGAAGGCGCGCCGAATGAAATATTAAATACTGAAAGACTGCTTGAAATTTACGGAGGAGAAAAAGCCTTTTATCATCATCAGCACTAAATATGGATATAAATTTATTACAACCGATTTTAACAGCCGCTTTTGTCGCCGCCGTCGCAAGCTTAGTCGGCTCTTTCGCGATTTTAAAAAGAATGGCCTTAGTCGGTGACGCAATGAGCCATGTCGCTTTGCCGGGGATAGCCATTGCCTTGCTTCTTAATCTTAATCCGTTTCTGGGAGCCATTGTTTTTTTAATCGTGGCCATTATCGGGGTTTGGATTGTTCAATATCACAGCAATCTGTCAATTGATACAATCGTAGGGGTGTTTTTTACCGCTAGTTTGGCCTTGGGCGCGTTAATTACTCCAGAGCACGAACTTTTAGAGGCTTTATTGGGGAATATTACCGATTTAAGCTGGCAAGAATCTTTAATTTCAATTATTTTATCAATTATTTTAATTGCCGTTATTTTGCGATTAAGAAAAAAATTAACGCTCAATATGGTTTCACCGGAAATGGCTCATTCCATCGGTATAAAAAATAAGCGATTAGAGTTTATTTATTTGATAATTTTCGCTTTAGTGGTATCTTTAGGCATACGTTTCGTCGGCGCTCTTTTAATGGGTTCACTGGTGATTATTCCCGCGGCTTCGGCAAAAAACATTGCCAAGAGTTTAAATTCTTTTATGGGATTAAGCGTGATTTTTGGAGTTTTAGCGGCTATGGCGGGAATTTATTTTTCATCAATCTATAATCTCGCGTCGGGCCCTATTTTTATAATTATAAGCGCCGTTATTTTTATTATTTCTTTAATAATAAGAGGTAGTCGCA
>JBBTVF010000083.1:0-2066 GCA_038063335.1 Patescibacteria group bacterium | reverse complement strand
GGGCGCAGATTTAAATTTTCCATCTCGCGCCGCCATGCTTTCTAGCCAGTTTTGGTCTTTAATGGAAAGAACAAGAAAGGGTTCGCCACTTTTTGTTTTTGTCAGTTTGTTTATATTACCAGTAAGGAAAGAAAGATTATTTTGAACCATTGCTTCTGCAATGGGCGAATTGTTTAAATTCATATCATATTTCTCTAAAGGAGATGAAGCTTTAATGGCAGATAGGATAGATTCGTCTACCATGTTCTTTATCTCTTTTTTTTGATTGAACAATTCTTGCGCCGTTGCTATATCAACGCTTGGTTTTGATTTGTCTTTATTTAGGTTGGTCATCAAATTTTCTGGAGTATCGGATTTCTCTATAACAGTTCTTATTCTTTCCATCATTTCATCGTAATTTTTATTTATATTAAATTCTCTGCTTCCGATTCTTTCAGCCGTCGCGGCGTAACCCACTGGCTTAAGTTCTAAACCATTCGGTGTTGATTCAACATAATACGCTCTTAATGTGTTTTCTGGATTAGCTATCGGTTGTTTTTCTCCCCTTATCATCGCTTCATAATTAATCAAACGCATTATAGAGTTTGTCTTTGCGTCGTTTACTAAGATAATTCGATTAGAAGTACTTCCTTTTCCTTTATCAAACGATTCAATATTCCCTTTAGAAATTGGATCAATTTTTGCGGCATAACCGGTTATTGGAATGTTTCCTTCGGGAAAAACAACCCCAGCAGGTTTTTCATATGTTTGTTCCGGAAAAGTAAGAGGAACATTTTTGATTATTTCATCAACGCTTGGCGCTTTTTGTTTTAACTGCTCAGAAGAAACCTGTGGTTTAAGTTGTTCGGCAATAGATTGCAGATCTTTTGTTTGTTTTTGGATTCTCAGTTCTGGGGGTAATGTTTGATTGTAAAGTTGAACTCCCGCAGTTCCAATTCTTCTTATTTCCATATCAATCATTTCTTGTGGAATATCTACTTTGTTTATTGAATTGGCGATCACTTCTCCATATTTTGTCAAAGAAGCCCTTGTTAAAAAATCAACGGCCTCATGTTCATTAGTAATGGGAGAAACACTTGTAATACGAGTGTCATTGGGATTGTCTTTTTGATATTGTTGTCTAAACTTTTCGATAGACGGAATATCTAGTTTTAATGTACTTGGGACACCTTGTCCTTTTTTAACAGAAGGAAAAATATCTCCCAAATATTGATTAAAAGTGGCCGCTGATCTCTTATAAGTAATAGCATTGATTTCATTAAATCTTCCCTTAAAACCCATTGTATGAAGACCTGCCATCAAGGCGCCGTCTTGTAAGGCCGTTTGAATATCGCTTCCCCTTATTAGTGACAAAGCTGTTGTGCCAAATCCCACTTGAGAGTATCCACGTATAGTCTGTCCTGAAGCGCCTAAAAGCGAGCCAAAGGCGGCATCGCTTAAAAATTGAGTCATGTGATTTTTTAATTCTGACTCTTGTTGTCCTGTTAGTTCTCTGCCAGTTAAACCAATCTGTCCCCACAAAGAAAGAAGCGTGGCGCTTTGTCTCATTTTAGTAAAAAGGCTAAGTGGAACAAGTGTTGTTGCTTCCATTGCCTCTGCCGCCAAAGCTGCACCTTTTTTTGCGAATATTGCATTTTTACCGAAGCCTAATAATTTTCCAAATTTTCCTAAACCATATATTGTTCCCGCTATATTCCCAGCCCCTCCTGCTATTTTGGAAACAATTCCAGCTTCTTCGCTAATTGGAGCAGGAACAATTCCCGCAGTAAAACCACTTACCCCTCCTTTAATGAATTCTCTAACAGGAGTTGGCAACCAGCCTTTGCCAAAATCCTTCATGGCTTCAGGAATTCCTTTATAAACCTCTTTAAAAGAAACAGATTTTGGTTTAGAAGCTTGCTCTTCCCATTTTTTAGCTATTTGTTCGGCATAACCAACATTATACATTCCAGTGTTCCCAACGCTTTGTAAATCCGTAGCGTCTTTGTCTTTCCACGTTAACGCCATCATACGCGCTTGATTAAGGTTAATTTTACCATTAGCCAAAAGCGTTAAAGGAATGGCTT
>JBBTVF010000082.1:0-4015 GCA_038063335.1 Patescibacteria group bacterium | reverse complement strand
TTTTAAAATTTCCACCTTTAAATTATTTTGCTCTTGATTATCCATAGTTAAATTATTATTTATATCATTATTTTCCGACCCCTTATTATCCAAATTAAAACTATCCTTAAAATAATACCCCCCAATAAAAACAACTGATACGAATAAAATTGATAAAAAAATATTCAGCATTTAATTAACTATTTAACTTTCTTAATCATGCCGGTTAATTTATTTCCCAAAATACTTATAAACTCGTCTTTTGGATGAATCATCACATTATCATAAAAAATAGTACCCTTAAACTCGCCCCTTTCTTTTTCTTTTTTAATCTCTTTAATAATCTTTCCCCTATAAACATAAAAATCTTGTATTGCTTTATCTAAATCCTCCCTGGTTTTTATATTATTGTACATATCCCATAATTTGGCTTCCCCCCATCCTATTAAATCAATATCTAAATTTATAAAACTGGGGTTGTATGTTTCCCCTTTTTCTTTTTTTTCTAAATTTTCCGATTTTTCTTCCGATAATTCTTTTTTTATTCTTTCTACCAATAATTCCTCCGATTCTTCCTGTATTTTTTCATTTTTATTTACAAATTCCTCCATAAAATTTATTTATATTTACAATATCTTAAATTATATCATTTAAGAAAAATAATAACAAAAAACCGGCTTGTTTAAAAGTCGGTTTTTTCTTTAAAATTCGCTTTTTATTATGAAAGATGTTTGGAAACGAGCTTTGTCATTTCAAACATATTGACGGTCGCTTTGCCGCCGAACACTTTTTTAAGATTCTCATCGGCGTTAATATTGCGCTTGTCTTTAGAATCCTGAAGATTATTTTTCTTAATATATACCCAAATTGCTTTAACGACTTCCGATCTTGGCATCGGCCCCTTACCAACTACAACGGCCAATTCAGGGCTGATATTCATCGGCTTCATAAACGCGGAATTTGTTTTTACCATATTTTTTAATTTTTATTATATATTTTGCTTATCAGCTTTTAGGCTTTTAAGCTTATTTCTTCCCGACCTTTGAAACTATTGAATTATTATATTGTATCAGCAAAAGATTGACGGGTCAACTATTTCATTTCCATCCACACTTCCGCCTCGCCCTCGCTTTTGCCGCTTTTTTTTCACCGCCGCAATTTTTCGTGCCAACGAAGTTGGAGTGCTATTTAAAAAATATCACCAATCCTCCCAACCGCCACTTGATTCATTTGATTATCACTATAATTATCAACATGAGAAACTATGCACAGAAAAGCTATATTTGAACCTTTAACCACAAACCAAACTCTTGGAAACTGATTCGGTCTTAGCCCTGGCACAACTAATTCGATTTTCCAAATACTCCATAAATCATTTTGTGTAACCCTGTGTAATTTCGCAGGAGCAATAATTTGTTGTGGATTTGTTGGATTAAATTGAACTTCGCACAATCTTTGGAAAGATTGCAATCCCTTATCTAAAGAAAACCGCCGTTTCAATTTGGCGGCTTCTTTTTCAAACAAAGGATGTAAAATAAAATCAAGCATGACTATTACTAAAATCAGTTCCTCTATAAAAAGCTAATTCGTATGGGATTTCTTTTTTTGGTTCCGTTCCTATATATGGAGCTTCCGCATGCGTCAAATCTTCTAATTGTTTTCCGTTCAGATTTCCATATTTTATAATAACTCGATCAAGCATTTCTATCTCTTCCTTAGAAAAAACAGAAATTTTCGGTTTTTTTAAACATGTGTAAACCTCGGTTGCGTTATATCCATTATGTTCATTTACCGACTCAACTTTTAACATTTTTTCTTTCGCCATTTCTAGTGTCATTTCATTTAAGGAAACCGGAAAAGGTCCCATAGGCAATGCTTTATATTTGTCGCCAGTAAAATATTTTTGATTTTTTTCAAAAAAATCAAAATCAACGAAATAAAGCAATTTCGCCAGTTTTTTCTTTCCTCGCACTTCTTTGCCTAATTTGGCGCAAAGATAAAGGATTGCTTGTTTATATTTTTCAGTATGCAGAGTCATATTTTACTATTTTAATAATGCCATATTAGCATTATTTATGCAACTTTTTCTATATTATAATACTCTTTTAATTATAAATATATTTCGTGCCAGTAAAACTGGCACGCCACCCTATGGATTTATAATAATCGTTATTTCGAAACTAATCCAGCAGAAATTACTAAAATTAAACCGAGAAGGTAAACCGGTAAAAAAATTTCCTGAAAGAATAAAACAATCAAAATAGCTGCAAGGATAGGAGTCAGAAAAACAAAGGGCGCGACAAAGGACGCTTTGGCATAGCTTAATCCTTTTAGCCAAAGAATATAAGAAAAACCATTTATAAAAATCCCATTTCCCAAAATTGGAATCAATTCATTTTTTGATGGCATTGCAAAATGAGAAAATAATAACATTGCAATAAAGGAAAATAGCGTCGCCGAAAGAAAAAATAATGTGGTCGCTGAAAATGGTTCAAAATTTACTTTTTTACTTAATACTGAAAATAAACCAAAAATAGAAGCTGCAAATAAAACAATAAAATCGGTGGATAAATTACTTAAATTTACCGCCAAAAAATTTCCTTTCGTTAATACAACAAAAACGCCGATAAACCCTAAAATGATAGCGATTATATTTCTTAAAGCAATTTTTTCCTTCAGAAAGAAGAAAGAAAAAATTACAATAAAAATAGGCCAAGCATATTGGATAACCAAGACCTCTAAGCCCTCTGCATTTGCATATCCGAAGTAAAGAAGTAAATAATACAAAAATGTTCCTAAAAATCCCAACCCAAGGGCAATAAAAAATTCCTTTTTACTGTAATTTTTAAATTCGGAAACCTTACCTGAAAATATTATACTTAATAGCAAAACAATAAATGAAAGCAAACTGGACCAAAATAAAAATTGGTAGTTATCCAAATTAGATTGCCCAAACCTGGAAACAACTGGTATAAATGCCCATAGTATTACACACGCAAAAACAAAAAGAAGTGATTTTGATTTGTTTTCAGAAACTAAAATCATAACTATTTTTTCTTTACAATAATTATTTGGATTTCAAAAATCCTTTCAAAATCCTTGCCGAAGCCGAGCCCCGCCCTTGGCGGGGCGAGGCAACAATCGCCCAAAATCCGAATTTTGAAAATTGGCGGTAGGGGTGAGATTCGAACTCACGATACCTTTCGGTATAACGCTTTTCAAGAGCGTCGGTTTAAACCACTCACCCACCCTACCCTTTGGACCTAGGCGGAATCTCCCGATATTCTTCAAATTTCCAATTTGACAAGAATATCGAGGATCCTCGATTTTATATTCAAATCAAAAATTTGAATAAAATCGGGAGAACTCACATCTCCTCATTATATTCTGGCATGCTTTGGTGGACCCTAGGAGAATCGAACTCCTATATCCCGCATGCAAAGCGGGCGCTCTACCACTAAGCTAAGGGCCCACCAAAGCATGCCAAAAATTCTTAATTTATTAAAAAATTCAAAAATGTTTTTTTATTAATTTTTCTATTGCTTCTCTACTTTTCCAATTTTTTAATTGTTGCTCTCTTTTTACCGCGATATTTCGATTTGTAAAAGATTCTGTATATATAAGTTCCCATGGAACAAACGATTTTGTTGATTTTACCCTATAACTATTGTGTTGCTTTAGTCGCTTTTCTATATTACTTGAACTACCTATATAATATTTTTTTGTTTTTAACGATTTTATAATATAAATATAAAACATTTTTGAATTTTAATAAATCAAGCAAATGAGGTGTTCTACTCCCGAAAAATAATAAATCTTAAATTTATATATTTTTCGAGGATCCTCGATTTTGTACTCAAATCAAAGATTTGAACAAAATCGGGACACTAAACTATAGGCCCATCCGAATTCCACGCTTATCCGCTTCTATATTAAACAAAAATCCGTTTGACTTCAAGTTTTCGCTCAATTAAAATTAAGAATTATGCTTTTGCCCATTATCACAACTGCCGCTTTGGTTGACAGCCTCAACCCC
>JBBTVF010000081.1:0-2492 GCA_038063335.1 Patescibacteria group bacterium | reverse complement strand
TTTTATTTTTTAGCGGAATTTTTTTCGGAAAATCTTTAGTTGAAATGTTTAAAGTTGTTGTCGCGATTTCAGTTTCTATTATTCCCGAAGGCTTGCCGATTGTCATTACGCTTGTTTTGGCAACCGGCGTTTGGCGGATGGCAAAACAAAACGCATTGGTTAAAAAACTTCAGGCAGTTGAGGCTTTGGGTCAGGCAAAAATAATCGCGGTTGATAAAACGGGAACCATTACTAAAAACGAATTGGCTGTCCAAAAAGTTTTTTCCGGCAATAAAATGTTTGAAATTAAGGGCGTCGGTTATGAACCAAAAGGAGAAATTTATTTTGAAAATCAATTGATTTCGCCGCCGGATTTTGAAGATTTGATTTTTTCCGGAAGAATCGCTTCTTTTTGCGCCAACGCGCGGGTTTTTTATTCAGAAGAAAATAAAAATTATAAAGTAAGCGGCGACCCGACCGAAGCCGCTCTTTTGGTTTTCAGCCAAAAAATCGGCTTTCAGAAAGAAATTATTGACGCGCAACATCAATTAATTAAAGAGATTCCTTTTGATTATAAAATTAAATATCACGCGACAATCAGAAAAGTTGATAATAAGAATTTTTTGGCCGTTGTCGGAGCGCCGGAATCGGTCATTCCGCTTTGTGGGTTTTCTAAGGAAGAAAATAAAGAATTGGAATTGGTTTTAAATAAGATGTTGGAAGAAGGATTGCGAGTTTTAGCGTTCTCTTTTAACCACAGAGTTTCCGAAAATGTTGATTCTGAGAAAATGCCTAAACTTTCTTTTGGCGGGTTTTTCGGGATAAAAGACGGTTTGCGGCCGGAAGCCAAAGAGGCGATAAAAAAAGCCAAAGAAGCCGGAATTAGAGTGATAATGATAACCGGCGACAATAAAATAACAGCAAGGGCCCTTGCTAAAGAAGCCGGAATTTATGAGGAAGGCGATGAAATTTTAACAGACAAAGATTTGGACGAGCTTTCCGAAGAAGAATTGATGAAAAAACTTCCGGAAGTTTCCATTTTCGCTCGCGTAACGCCAGAACACAAATTAAAAATTATTGAGGCTTATAAAAAAAGAAAAGAGATAATCGCGATGACCGGAGACGGCGTTAACGACGCGCCGTCGCTCGTTGCCGCTGATTTAGGGATTGGAATGGGTAAAATCGGCACAGAAGTGGCAAAAGAGGCGGCGGATATCGTGCTTTTGGACGATAATTTTGAAACAATTGTTTCTGCTATTGAAGAGGGGAGAAGCATATACAAAACAATCAAAAAAGTTATTTTATATCTCTTTTCAACAAGTTTTGGAGAGGTCTTGACCATTAGCATTGCTTTGTTCGCCGGTTATCCTCTGCCGCTTTTAGCCGGTCAGATTATCTGGCTTAATTTTGTTACCGACGGTTTTTTAGACGTTGCTTTGGCGATGGAGCCCAAAGAAAAAGGATTGCTCAGAAAAAATTGGAAAAAGAAAGGGAAATATATGGTTGATTTATTAATGGTTCAAAGAATGTTTATAATGGCGTTGCCGATGAGTATTGGCGCGTTTTTTGTTTTCCAAAAATATCTTGATTTTGATTTGGCAAAAGCAATGACAATGTCTTTAACCACTTTGGCGATTTTTCAATGGTTTAATGCTTGGAATTGCCGCTCGGAAGACAAGTCAGTTTTTAAGATGGATATTTTTTCCAATAAATGGCTGATTGGAGCCACGTTTGTCGTTATTTCGCTTCAGCTTCTGGCGGTTTACAATCCGATAATGCATAAAATTTTACATACCGTTCCATTGGATTTTTCCGATTGGCTGTTCGCGCTCGGTGTCGCTTCTTCAATTATAGCGATAGAAGAAATAAGAAAATTAATTTATAATAAACTGCGTTTTAATAATTAAGCAAATTTCTATGTCTTGACATATAAATAGAAATTTGCTTTATTTAAATTAGAAATTTAAATTTCTAATAATTATTTATAAGGAGGTAGACATGTTTGGACAATCAGTATTGGGCAGTAATTATGAAGTGAATGGCGTTCATTTCCAAGTTTTGGGCATTGAGCCGTATCCTAGAAAAAAAATTAGTAAACAATATAAAGAGATTTTAAAGTTCCGCTCCGGAGTTTTAGTAGCGATTCCTTATAGAGGTACGCTTATTCCGAATATTACAATTAGGGGTGGCGTTGTTCGCATAATAAAAATAGATGTATATTGTTCTACTTACAAAAATCCAAAAGCTATTTGCGAGGCTTTGGAAGTAAGAGAAGCAATATATCCGTACGATTTGTCAAAATATTAAGATTCAATGAGCATTTTAAAGGGGTTTTATGTTTTATTAATAAGGCCCTTTTTTTATGTTTTAAAAATGGTAAAATTAAAATATGAAGAATTCATTTGAACGAATGCCGATTTTAGAAAAATCGGAAAAACAAAAAATACAAGAAGTGCCGGAAGGTTGGAAAACTTGTGGTGTTATTGCTGATGAATTGGGCACTAATCATCATA
>JBBTVF010000080.1:16824-20429 GCA_038063335.1 Patescibacteria group bacterium | reverse complement strand
TTTCTTTCTGTTATTTTCTTTACCGCTCTATGAGCGGTTTTTCCTTATTTTATTTTTAAAATCCAAGAGCAAATTTTACTTATTTCGCCCTTGAAAAATTGAAAAGATTATCATTATTCTTGCTACCATTAATGGTAGCAAGAATAAAAATCCATTCATTTTGCTTTATTTATAAAAGCATAAAATAATTAAAAAGTCAATGGCGACTGGTAATGCCCACACACATTGGGCGGTTTTTATCCCAAGCCATTAGGATTGGGATATGCGTATAAATATATACAAAACTAATGGCCAAAGAACTAGCAAAATGAACAAGTTCAATAAACTAACGCAATAATAAAAAATGATATACTCCACATTTTTGCTACTATCAATGGTAGCAAAATTATAATGAAACTGGTAAAATAATTAAAAATAGGTAAAGGTCGCGTTGCGCGTAAAATTTGAAAAACATTACTATTATGAAAAATTTATCCGACTTTAATGACCGAAAAGAGTGGGAAGAATTTGTTTGGTTGGAATTTTTACAAAATCTTAATAAAATAAAATCAACCCAACAATTAAAAGAAGTATTAGAATTGGTATTAAGCGAAAAAGAAAAAAAATTGATTATCAAAAGAATTATTTCTGCTTCCTTAATAAGCCAAGGGAAAAAATACAGGGAGATAGGAGATATTTTGTGGCTTTCGCATAGTACAATCAGCGCGGTTAAAAAAAGTTTTCTAAAAAAATCGGCTTATCGCGGTTATCAATATTATATAAATCAAAACACCCAATTAAAAAATAATTCACAAGAAAATAAAATTGAAAAAATAACGATTGACGACTTGGGGGAAGCGACGATTGATTTAATGGATTGGTTTGCCAGATTTTTCATTCTTATCCGAACGCACGGCAAAGACAGGTGGAAATTCTTAGACCAAGGATATAGAGAAAATTTAAAATATAGAAAAAAATAAAATCTCCGATATTATTCTTGCTACCATTGATGGTAGCAAGAATAATATAACTAACTTAAAGAGTGTAAATAATTAAGGCGTTTAGATAATTAAAATATATAAAAAGCACGGACAATTAAATATTCTCATCAACAAAATTAACAAATGGAATAATCCCCAAATTTCCAAGGAACAAATTCGCCGCCGCCGATGGCGGAAAGAACCATATTAATAATCATCCATGCGCCCAAAGCGATAAAAACGCCGATAATCGCCGATTGAATCATTTTTCTGCCTTGCGAAACTTTTTCCGTGGAATCGCCGGCGGTCATAATCGTCAAACCGCCCCAAACGATAAAAACTACAACCAAAGGGATAGCAATATCGTAAAGCGCGAAATTGATGACTTTTCCAACTAAAATAATAAGGTCACAGAATTGACAACCCTTTCCGTCATGAGATTCCGGTCCGCAAGGAACCAAACCAGCCGCTTGAACAAAATTAAAAAATAAAAATGTAAATATCAAAATAACAATGAAAAATGTTAAAATTTTTAAATTATTTTTTAATTTTAAATTGTAATTTTCCATTTTAATTTTTAAATTCTAAATTATAATGAATTAACTTCATTCTCCGCTTGTTCCAACGCGCGGTCAACTGATAATCTGCCGCTTGAAATTGATTCTATCATATCGGAAAAAATCCGCCTAACCGCGCTGCTGTCCGGCTGAGGCCACGATCTCGCGGTTAACGCCTGCTGGCTAAAAACTCCCAAATCCAAATCATTGAGATATTTTTGAATCAAACTTCTTAAAGCCGGCGGCCTTTTTGATTCTTGAATATATTTTTCGGCAACCGTCTGGTCGGCGGTAAAATACATAATGAAATTCCAGGCAATTTCCGGATTACGGCTTTGATTGGAAACCGCCAACCCCCAATAATCGGCGTAATTTACCGGCTGGCTCGTTCCGGCCGATTGAATCATCGGTGCGACTGCTAAATTCAAAAAAGGATTTTTCGCCTTAATAACGGAAATTGATGATTGATAATTAAAAATCGCCGCCACCGTTCCCTGGCTAAAACCGTCCAAAGAATCGCGGAAATTGTCGTTCCAAGTATAAACGGAATTGCTCGGATTGCTGAATTGAAGATAAAAATTCAACGGTTTTTCTCCGCCGTTTCTCGCAAAATCAACATTTCCCGCCTGGTCAATCATTTGCATTCCGGATTGAAGCATTATCAGGCTTAAAAGGTCTGTTGCTTTATCAATGCTTTTTTCCGAACCGCCGATGGCGGCCGCGGCTTTGACAACTTTATTACCAAAATCCAACTCCCTTAATCGCGGAATAACATATTGAAATTCATTCCAATTTTTCGGCACCACTGCCACTCCCTTAGCGTCAAAAAAATCTTTATTGTAAAGAAAGGCCAATGTGTCAATGTAAATCGGCAAAGCGTAAATCCCGTTGTTTCCGGAAAAATCCGCTTCCACCACTTGCGGAAATAATTGCCTTAACTGCGTTATGGAAAATCCGCTTACTGCCGGCAACGGCAATAATCTGCTTGCATGCTTCGACAGCCAAGTATTGTGAAGCATTAAAATATCCGGCGCCTGACCACTGGCCATCGCGTCAACCAATCTCTTTTCGTAATCGCTCTCGCTGAATTGCGTATAAGCTATTCTTGCTGCTTTATTAACTTGCGAATAAGAATCAATAACCGGTCGAATAAATTGTTCATCTTCCACTCCCCAAAAATTTATTTCTGTCTGTTCTTCATTGCCGATTGCGCCGAGGTTAGAACCGCTATTTTGTTTTCTTCCCGGTAAAACTCCGACAAAAATTAAAATCGCGATTATCACAATTAACGCAACGCCGAAAATAATTATTATTTGATTACGAGTTAAGTTCACCCCCACACCACAACGAGTTTATATTTTACTCCATGTAATATATGGAATAAAAATTTCATTCGTTTATGTTTTTTATATAATCTTATTTTTTACCTCCACAACTCGTTTGGTGTGGGGGTTCATAATATTACCACTCCCATTACCTTGTCTCTTTCTTTTAATTTCATAATTTTCACGCCGCTGGTGGCGCGACCGGCTGTTCTGATGGCGGAAATTTTCGTTCTTATTATCTGGCCTTTTGATGAAAGCGCCAATAATTCCTCTTCTTCACTTATAATCTGAATTGCGACTATAAAACCAGTTTTAGTAGTAATTTTTGCGACTTTAATTCCGCTGCCTCCTCGACTCTGAGTTTTATATTCTTTTAATGATGTCTGTTTAGCAAAACCATTCTCCGTTACTACCAATATCTTACTACTTATTACTTGTTGCTTGCTACTTATTATATCAAGTCCTGCCACAAAATCACCCCCCTTCAATCTGATTGCCGAAACTCCAGCCGCTCCTCTTCCCATCGGCCGCAATTGCAATTCTTTAAATCTTATTGCTTGTCCTTTTACAGTCGCCAAAATTATCTCGTCTTTCCCCGACGAAAGCTTAACCCATTTAAGAGAATCTCCCGCTTTAAGACCAATGGCGATAATACCCGTCCGCCTTACATTTTCAAATTCTTCCAGCGCCGTTTTTTTAATAACGCCTTTTTTAGTCACCATCACCAAAAAATTTTTTGATCCGTGCGGATAATTCACGATTGC
>JBBTVF010000080.1:13446-16724 GCA_038063335.1 Patescibacteria group bacterium | reverse complement strand
GTTTGCGGCGGCATTCTTTTAACATAGCCGTCGGCAGTCATCACAATAACCGTCTCTTCCAAAGGAACCAAGTCTTCCTCTTTGAATTCCTTGAGTCCGGAAGCGACAATTTGCGTGCGGCGCTCGCCTTTGTATTTTTCTTTAAGTTCCGCTAATTCATCCTTGATAATTTTTAAAATCTTTTGAGAGCTTTTAAGCAAAATTTCCAACTCTTTTATTAATTTCATTTTTTCCGCCAATTCGTCTTCTATTTTTTTCCTTTCCAAAGCCGCCAAAGTGGCAAGCTTCATATCAAGAATGGCGTTCGCCTGAATTTCCGTAAGTTTGAATTTTTTAATCAAATTTTCCCGCGCTTCGTCGCGGTCTTTTGATTTCTTAATTGTTTCAATTATTTTATCAATAACGGACAGCGCTTTTGCCAATCCTTCTAAAATATGGGCGCGCTCTTTGGCTTTTTTCAATTCAAATTCCGCGCGACGGCGAATCACTTCTTTGCGATGTTCAATATAAAATTCCAAAATGTCTTTAAGCGACATTGTTTGCGGTTGAATGCCGCCGGCCAATGCAATCATATTAAGATTGAAATTTTTTTGTAAATCCGTGTATTTAAAAAGCTGGTTTAAAATTTTCTGCGCCGAAACGTCCGATTTCAATTCAACGACAATCCTCATTCCTTCGCGGTCGCTCTCATCACGCAAATCCTTAATTCCTTCTATTTTCTTTTCCTGAACAAGCTGGGCTATTTTTATAATCAATTCCGATTTATTCACCTGATAAGGAATTTCTGTAATGATAATGTTTAATTGATTTTTGGCGCGCTCCTGAATTTCGGCCTTCGCTCTCACGGTAATGGGCCCGCGTCCGTTGGAATAAGCATCCGCAATCGCTTTTTTATCGTAAATAATTCCTCCGGTCGGAAAATCCGGGCCTTTAATGAAATTTAAAAGGTCTCCAGCCGCTACTTTGGGATTGTCTATTAAATGAAGAACGGCATCAATTACTTCATGAAGATTATGCGGAGGAATGCTGGTCGCCATGCCAACGGCGATTCCGGAAGTTCCATTTAAAAGAAGATGAGGCAATTTGGCCGGCAAAACTTTCGGCTCCTGAACGCTGCTGTCATAATTCGGCTGCCAATCAACTGTTTCTTTTTCAATATCGTATAAAAGTTCTTCGGAAATTTTTGACAAACGGCATTCGGTATAACGCATCGCCGCCTGATTGTCGCCGTCGATTGAATTGTGAACAAAAATTCCCGCCGCCAAACAAAAATTATGTGTTCCATCAATGGTTAAATCATAAACATCTTCTTTTTCTGTTAATTTTTCTATTTTAATAATTTTGTGATTCTTATTAATTTCTTGATTGATTAAATCAGAATTATTTTGAAAATATTTATTTAATCCTGTTTGCCACATTGTAGCGGCGCCATAAAAATAAATTTCATTCCTAATTTGGCTGTAATTCTGTTCATTTAATTTTAATTTTCTATTTAAAATTTCTTTGCAAATATTCAAAAATTTTAATTTTCCGGTAATGTTTGTCTTATGATTTTTATTTCCTTTAATTATTTTTTCATGCATCAAAACGCGATACTCTGGATTTTGCCAAAGCCGCTTTAATGTTTTTGTCGCTCTCTCACTGCGTTCTTTTCTTTTTTCCGGATGTTCTTGAATAAATTTTTTATTTACATCGCTAAGAAGTCGACACATTTTCTCCCTATACTCTGGATTTTTCCAATTTTTTGAATTTCTTTCAGAAAGTAATTTCGCGTATTTTTCTTTTGTAGCCGGATTAAGTAAATATTTATTCCTTCCCGCGGCGATTTTCTCTCTATAATCGGGATTTTTATGCTGTTCCGAAGCATGTTTATAGTGAATTTGCCAATGATCTTTCCAATCCATTCTTATTATATTTTCCGGACTATTATTAAGCTTATTAAAATCTATATGATGTCTTACCCTGCCTTTGGTTTTAGAATATTTTTTATGCGTTAAATTAAAATTATCAACTAAGTGATGCGTTGGCACCCATTCGTCTTTTTTCGGCTGGTATATCAACACATAACCCTCGCGATTAAGACGATCTATTTTTTCTGACAATTTTTGATATAAAGGCATCAAAGAATCCTCTGATTTTAAATCTTTCGCTTCTTTGTAGGAGCCGTCTTTCAACATAAATAGGTGGTTTGGAGTGCATTTTATTTCTTCCCTATTATCAAGCGTAACTTTTATAATTTCCGCGCCCTTTTTTGTCAGGCGAGGATTTTTTATTTCAGCAATTGAAATCAATCCAGCAGAATCAACCGTATATGTATAATTTTTTTTGCCCGATTGCGCTTCTTTTATAAGTTCTTCAAAACTTAAATTGCGTCCGTCAACTAATTTAACCGAAGTATCTTTTGTAAAACATCCCCAATTCCCCTGCCCGTCAATCAACGGATAACGCAAAGAAAAATCCTGCGCCATTCTCGCCATCGCGTCATAAACCGAAAGATCGCCGTGAGGATGGTACGATTTTAAAACTTCGCCGACAACCGCCGCCGATTTTCTGTATTTCACGCCGGCTTTTAATCCAGTTTCCCACATTGCCCAGAGTATTCTTCTTTGCACCGGCTTCAGGCCGTCGCGAACGTCCGGCAAAGCGCGACTCACAATTACGGACATCGCGTAATCCAAATAAGATTCTTTTAATTCTTCCGTTATTTCCCTATTTTCAATTTTACCGATTTGTTTTTCCATTATGAAATACTAATATACTAATTCATGCGAATTATACCAATAAATACGAATATAATTATTAGTATTTATTCGTATCATTAGTATACATTCGTATATTGGCATTATATCTACTTCTCCACTTCAATAAACATTTTTCCTATTGCCTGGCTGTATAAATTTTTAATTTCATTCCAACCCGACCCGCTCACTGAACTTAGCCCGACTTTAAAAACCTGCCAAAATGAAGTTTCTTCGGAAGCCTCAATTTTTTCCGCTTTATTTTCTCCAATAGGAGAATTTAAAAAAAACAGCCAAACTGCCACGATAACCGCCATTGAAACGATACTCATTAAAATAAGCCATCGTTTTTTTGTTTGTTCATCGGATTCCTGAATTTGCTTTAATTTATTTTTTAATTTTTCAAACATGCCAATGTGATTATAATTTTATGAGCTCAATGCGAAGTAAAATTATACTATCACATTAAGCACCCTGTTAAATACCCTGTTAAATTTTTTATTTTAATAAAAGAAAATCAAAGATTTTATTTAACAGGGT
>JBBTVF010000080.1:11466-13346 GCA_038063335.1 Patescibacteria group bacterium | reverse complement strand
ATTTAACAGGGTAAAGGTTTTATAATCCCGTCTTCAACGAGAATAAAGCCCTTTAAACTTTCAAACTTACAACTTTGGTCTTCTTAATTTCAGCCAAATCTTTCTTTTTAATTGTTAATTTTTCCTGAACTTCGGCCTTACCTGCCTGCGCAGGCAGGTATCCTCCTTCTTCAAGAAAAATTTTCAAATCCGCGGACGGCCTCTTTAATCCGGAAATTTTAAAAAAAGACGGAACAACTATTTTCGGCGCCGTCTGTTTAATCAACTTTACAGCCATTTTTTGCTCAATAAACGGCTTGCCGCCGGCAGGAATAAATAAAACGTCAATCTCTTCCAGATGCTCGGCGACATCCGTTGCCAATGTTTCGGAAATATGCCCCAAAAAACACATTTTAATTCCTTCAATTTCAAGCAAATAAATTGTTTTAATGAATTTATCGGTTGATTCATTCGCTAATCCGTAACCGGAAATAATAACGTCTTTAATGTCGTATTCTCCGGGACCAATTATTTTAAATCCATCGCTCGCGTCATTTGAAAATCCAGACTCAATTTCTTCATTTGAAGCCAAAGTTTTCAAAAGAACGTCAAATTTAAAACGCGGCGGGGTCAAACCGCTTTGAGGAGACGGCGGGTCAATCAAAATAACCGTTTCTCCGCTTTGAATTTTAAAACAGCCTTCGCCGTAAAAAGAAATAACCATAAAATAAATTAGCCATTAGCCACTAGCCACTAGCCACTAGCCACTAGGGTTAAGCCACTATGGATAATATTAATTTAAATAATATCACCTCTCCTCTTGATTTTCAATACATATTCATATATTATTTTTCAATTATGACAACAATCCCAACAATCAACGACAAAGATATTTTGTCGCAGATTATCAAAAACGAGCCGGAACTTATTTCATTTCTGAAAGAGGGCGATTTGACGGAAGCCGAATTACTGACAAAAACTCAGAAAGCGGCTTATTTCAATTTGGGGAAATTCGGCACCGGCATCGTTTACGGCTCCGAACTTTCCAACTCAAGAGATGTCCTTAAAAATCTTAATAAGGGAGACAAGGTAAATGCCAAAATCTCCGTCGTTGAAAATGACGAGGGGTTTGTTGAACTTTCTTTGGCTGACGCTCATAAGCAAAAAGGCTGGCAAGAATTAAAAAACGTCATGGAAAGCGATGAAATTTTAACGATTAAAATAATCGGCGCCAATAGCGGCGGTCTAATCGCCAATATAAATGAAATAAAGGCCTTTTTGCCGGTTTCCCAGTTAAGCAATAAAAATTATCCGCGCGTTGAAACGAAAGAAAACGGCGAAGACGGCCAGCAAAAAAATGAAATTCTCAAAGAATTGCGAAAATTGGTAGGTCAAGAATTAAAAATAAAAATCATTGACCTAAATCCACGAACCAATAAGCTGATTATTTCCGAAAAAGCTTCCGAAGAAGAGGATATTAAAAAATTGCTTGAAAATTATAAAGTGGGCGACGTTATTGAAGGAATCGTTTCCGGCGTTGCCGATTTTGGCGCGTTTATTCGTTTTATTGATAATCCGTCAATTGAAGGATTTGTGCATATCTCCGAATTTGACCATAAAATCATAGATAGCCCGAAAGAAATAGTAAAAATTGACGATGTGGTAAAAGTAAAAATTACGGAAATAAAAAATAATCAGGTCAATCTTTCACTTAAAGCTTTAAAGACGGACCCGTGGATAAACGCCGAAGAAAAATTAAAAGAAGGCCAGGAGATTAAAGGTGTTGTCAATAAATTCAGCCCGTTTGGCGCGCTTGTAAATTTTGAAAATAATTTACAGGGAGCAATTCACGTCTCCGAATTCGGAAGCTTGGAAGAAATGAAAAAGCAAATTGAAATCGG
>JBBTVF010000080.1:9441-11366 GCA_038063335.1 Patescibacteria group bacterium | reverse complement strand
TCTAAAAATATTTTCTGGGCAATTATAGCGTTTTTAATAATAACGTTTCTTTTTTCACTCGCTTATCAGGAAAAAAAGGCGGCAGTTGTTTTAAGCCTTGACCAATTGGCGGCAAAAATTAATTCCAATGAAATTTCAAAAATCGTCGTGAGCGCGAATAATTTGGATATTGAGCTTGTGAACGGCGAAAAAGCGACCGCTAAAAAAGAATTTGAGTCGGGACTGTCTGAAACTTTGCGGAATTTTAATGTTGACGCGAACGCGTTTAAAAAAGTAAATATAGAAATCAAAGAAGAATCCGGCTGGAAATACTGGGCGAGCATTTTAATTCCCTCCCTCCTGCCCTTGCTGATTATCGGCTGGTTTTTCTGGATGATGTTTCGACAGGCCGGACGCGGAATGAGTCAGGCCATGACCTTCGGCAAAGCCAATATCAAACTTTTCACCCAGTTTAAAGACCGCATTACTTTTAACGATGTTGCCGGATTAAAAGAAGCCAAGCAAGAATTAATGGAAGTGGTGGATTTTCTGAAAAATCCGAAAAAATATCTTGATATCGGCGCGAAAATTCCTCGCGGAGTTTTATTATACGGAGCCCCGGGAACGGGAAAAACTTTATTGGCGCGCGCGGTAGCCGGCGAAGCCAATGTTCCATTTTTTCACATCTCCGGTTCGGAATTTGTGGAAATGTTTGTCGGCGTGGGAGCAAGCCGCGTTCGGGATTTATTTGACACCGCCAAGAAAGCCGGTCGGGCAATTATTTTTATTGATGAAATAGACGCCGTGGGCCGAGAAAGAGGCGCCGGACTGGGAGGCGGACACGATGAAAGAGAACAAACATTAAATCAAATTCTTGTTGAAATGGACGGGTTTGAAAAAAACGATAAGCGAATCGTTGTCGCCGCCACCAATCGGCCGGATGTTTTGGATATCGCGCTTCTGCGACCGGGCCGCTTTGACCGCCGCGTAATTCTTGATTTGCCGGACATTAATGACCGCGAAGAAATTCTGAAAATTCACGCTAAGGGGAAAATGCTGACAAAAGATGTTAATTTGCGAAAAATAGCCGAACGGACACCGGGCTTTTCCGGAGCCGATTTGGCGAATTTGCTTAACGAAGCCGCGCTTTGGGCTGCCAGAAAAAACCAAAAAGAAATCAAACAAATTGATATTTTTGAATCCATTGAAAAAGTTCTGCTCGGACCGGAACGCCGCAGTAGAGTTTTTTCCAAAAAAGAAAAAGATATTACCGCCTTCCACGAAGCCGGTCATGCCCTAGTCGCCGCTTCGCTCAAAAATGCCGACCCTGTTCATAAAGTTTCCATTGTCGCCCGCGGCCGAGCCGGCGGCTATACTTTAAAACTGCCGCTTGAAGAAACATACCTTCGCACCAAATCGCAATTTATGACAGACTTGGCAATGATGCTTGGCGGATACATTGCTGAAAAATCCGTTTTTGGAGATGTTTCCACGGGCGCGTCTAGCGACTTGCAAAGCGCCTCTTCTTTAACGCGCAAACTTATTACCAAATACGGAATGAGCGAAAAACTAGGGCCGATTACTTTTGGAAAAACCGAGGAAATGGTTTTCCTTGGCCGAGAAATCGCCACGGAAAAAAATTATTCCGAGGATGTGGCGAAACAAATAGATGAAGAAGTGAAAAATTTTATTAAAAAAGCTTATGAAGCCGCGGAAAAAATAATAAATTCACGAAGAAAAATTTTGGACGCTATCGCCAAAAATCTCATTGAAAAAGAAACTATTGAGCGCGAAGAATTTGATAATTTAATAAAAAGCTTTAAACTTAAACTTGTTGAAATAAAGTAAATAGGCGCCTGTAGCATAGCGGCTAATGCACTGAGCTTATACCTCAGGTACCGATGGTTCGAGTCCATCCAGGCGCACTTTATCAGCGCGCTTAGCTC
>JBBTVF010000080.1:6038-9341 GCA_038063335.1 Patescibacteria group bacterium | reverse complement strand
CCCTCAGCGCGCACCAAAAAATAAAAAGTCAAATTTTATTTAACGGATTTTCTCTAATATCTTCGCAATAGATTCTTCTTGTTTTTCTAAATTTATTAAAATCGCCTCTATTTCCCTTTCAGCTTTTAAATTGACTTCAAAATCGTTTTCCGCCCTAAATATGGCGTGCCGTTCCTGAAGATTTTGGCTTATCATAATAAGCGGTAAAAAGAAAAGTTGAAGCATATTGGAAATAAAAACCCAAAGCACAAATGCCGGAAGCGGGTCAAAAATCAATTCCATTGGCGCAAAAATATTCCATAAAATCCAAAAAACCGTCCAAATTAAAATAATAATAAAAAATCCCGTTGTGCCGATACGGTCGGTAATCCAAACGGCGAATTTTTCCGGCGGCGTCAAACTTTCTTCATGTTTAACATTAACATTCCGAATCGGTTTTCTTTGTTTTTTTAATTCAGCCAAAGTACTCATATATAATATTTTATACTATATAATTAGCTTGTAAAGTTCGCGGCGCAAGGGTAAAATAATTTTAATTTAGAAGTATATACATAAAGGAGGGTTGGCTGAGTGGTCTAAGGCGCCGCACTCGAAATGCGGTTGGGGAGAAATCCCCTCATAGGTTCAAATCCTATACCCTCCGCCAGATAAAAAATATGTATCAAAATTTCGTAAAAATAATTAAAAAAGTTATGCCCGCCATAGTATCTGTTGTTGTTTCCGAAAATCTTAAAGAAATTCCGAAAAAATTCATTACTCCGGCAACGCAAAAAAAATTGAAAAAAATCGTTGACGGCAACGGCGATATTGAAGTTGGCGGCGGTTCGGGATTTATTGTTGATAAATCCGGCCTTATTGCTACAAGTAAACACATTGTCGCCGACCCGAACGCGGATTACACAATAATCACAAATGACGGCAAAAAACATAAAGCTGAGATTATTTATATTTCTCCTCATAACGACATCGCAATATTAAAATTTATAATTCATAATTCGCGCTTCGTAATTCTAAAGCTCGGTGATTCCGATAAAGTTCAATTAGGCGAAAACGTTTTAGCATTTGGAAGTCCGCTTGGAAATTTCCCAAACACCGTTTCCGAAGGCATTGTTTCTGGATTGCACAGGAAAATAAAAGCGGAAACCGACTTAAAACCCGGCGAAGACACTTTAAAAGAAATGATTCAAACAGACGCGGCAATTAATCCGGGCAATTCCGGCGGTCCGCTGGTTAATATAAAAGGAGAAGCAATCGGCATCAATACCGTCGCCGTAATGGACGCGGAAAATATAAGTTTGGCAATTCCTATTAACCCGATAAAAAATATTTTAAAAAATATCAATAAACGTAATCGCTAACCAATAAACCGTTATTGTCAAAAAGGTCTAAGCGGTCGTGTTGTGAATCCAAAATATCTATATTCACCCACAACCTCCATTCGGTGGACAAAAAATCTTTATCCTGAGAATATTTCTCAAAACAATTACCATACGTGCCGACAGTATTTAAAAAAGCGCGACAAACATTTCCCTCACTGGTTCCCGTAAGAAGAGAATTATAAAAAGCGACATCAACGGGTTTACATCCGCCCAAAGAAAAAAGATATGTCTGGCATTGACCCGATAAATAAGCGATTTCATAACGCGACCGATATACCATCGGACAGCTCTGCGGCAACGTCGGGTTAAAATCAAACGAATTCTCCAAATATCCCATGCACTTATTTAAGCGAAGATTCTTATTAATGGCGCTCGTAGTGCTGTAAATATTGACGTAATTATTTGACGATAAAATTACGTTTTTTTCTTCATTTGTTCCCGATGGTTTGTAAATTTCTACCGCCTTGGGAATAATAAATTCATAACGATTGCTTTTTAACCGCCAGCCGGTGATGTCAATCGGCAAATCGCCGCTTTCCAAACGCGAATAAAGCCTGATTGTTGAAGGCTTATTATATCCCGCGCTGAATGATGCCGAAGCTATCCTTATTTTTTCAAAAAAAGGGGAAAGTTGCTCTCGCGCAAAACCCGATGGAATTCTTGAATCGGGAATCTCTTTTTTCTCAGAAGATATCGCAATGGATGATTGCGCTGAGGGCGCGGCTTTAATTTTCGCTTCTTGCGCCGAGGAAATTATTTTTTCGGTTGATGTCGCGTTAAGGCTTTTTTTCAAATCGTAATCTTTGAAAAATTTCGGCGCGGCAAAAACAAAGAATATAATCCCGCCAACAATCACTATAAATAAAATTATTTTCACCCCCACACCATAACGAGTTTATATTTAAAACTTTTTATTTAAATTTGTTTTAAAATTTGGCTCGCAATTTTTTATTTTATCCCCTATAATCACCAAGCAAAACTCGTTTGGTGTGGGGGTTCATATCACGATGTTTATTAATTTGTTCGGAACGAAAATTATTTTTCGGATTTTTACGCCGGCAACGGCATTTTTTATTTTTTCTTGATTTAGCGCAAAGTTTTCCGCTTCTTTTTGGGAAATTCCTATTTCTGCCGAAATTTTATCGCGAACTTTGCCGTTAATTTGAATAACCAACTCAAATTGCTCTTCTATAATCAATTTTAAATCATATTTCGGCCAAAATTCAAGATGAATGCTTTTAAACTTTGATGATTTAAAACTTTGATATAATTCTTCAGTCAAATGCGGGGCGAACGGCGCTAATAACTTTAAAAATTCTTCGTAATTCTTAATTCCTAATTCCTTATTCTCTTTAATCTGTTTCTCCATTTCATTAAATAAAATCATCAACGCGCTGATGGCAGTATTGAAACGGAAATTCTTAATGTCTTCGGTAACTTTTTTGATAGTTTGATGTAAGAGTCTTTCTAATTTTTCATTTTTAAATTTTGATTTGTCATTTTGATTTTTTATTTTTACATTTTGAATTTGTTTATAGATTCTATCTAAAAATCTTTTCATCCCCCTAATTCCGTCCATATCCCAAGCAATGCTTTGCGCAAACGGTCCGAGGAACATTTCGTACAAGCGCAAAGAATCCGCGCCGAATTGTTCAATCATATTATCAGGATTAATCACATTACCCCAGCGTTTAGACATTTTTCGTCCATCTTCAGCCAATATTAAGCCTTGATTAACTAATTTTTTAAAAGGCTCTTTTGTTGAAACTACCTTAATATCATATAAGAATTTATGCCAAAAACGGGCATAAAGAAGATGGCGAGTCGCATGTTCCACTCCGCCGACATATAAATCAACCGGCAGCCAATTTTTGATAATTTTTTTATCCCACTGATACTTTTTATTTTTTTTGATTAAATAAGC
>JBBTVF010000080.1:0-5938 GCA_038063335.1 Patescibacteria group bacterium | reverse complement strand
AATTCCCAATCTCGTTCATCATGCGCCGGAACCGCCATCACCGCGCCCGTGCCATAATGCCCCAAAACATAATCCGCCACAAAAACCGGCACCTCTTCATTATTAAACGGATTTATCGCCTTAATGCCCTTCAATTCAACACCGGTTTTCTCTTTCGCCAAATCAGTTCTTTGTAAATCAGATTTTTTCTTTGCTATCTTAATATATTTTTTTACTTCTTCATAATTCTTAATTCCTAATTCTTTATTCAAAATTGGATGTTCCGGCGCCACAACTAAATAAGCACATCCGAAAATAGTGTCTACTCTTGTTGTAAAAACCTCAATCTCTTTATCAACTTTGAACTTTGAACTTTGAACTTTGAACTTAATCGTTGCTCCCTCCGATTTTCCTATCCAATTTTTCTGTTGTTCCTTGATTGATTCCGGCCAATCCAATGATTTTAAACCGTCTAAAAGTTTTTCCGCATAAGCGGTCATTTTTAAAACCCATTGCCGAAGCGGTTTTTTTTCAACTTCACTACCACATCGTTCACACTTGCCGTCTTCCAAATCTTCTAAAGCCAAGCCAGTTTTACAGCTCGGACACCAAATAATCGGCTCATTGGAACCGTAAACTAGCCCATTTTCAAAAAGTTTCAAAAAAATCCATTGAGTCCATTTGTAATATTCCGGGTCGGTGGTATTGATTTCTTTATCCCAATCATAAGTAAAACCGAATTTATTAAGCTGCTCCTTAAATCGCTTGATATTTTTTTGAACCGCTATTTTGGGATGAATTTTATTTTTAAGCGCGTAATTTTCCGCCGGCAATCCAAAAGCATCCCAACCCATGGGATGCAAAACACTATAGCCCTGCATCATTTTAAAACGAGCGATTACGTCCGTGGCAATATACCCCCGCGGATGGCCGACATGAAGCCCGTCTCCCGAAGGGTACGGAAACATATCTAAAACATAGAATTTCTTCGATTTTTTGTAATTTTTATAAACCCCTTCTTTCTCCCATATTTTCTGCCACTTTTTATCAATCTTATTGAAATTCATATTAAATATGTTATCACCGCAAAAAAAACTTATCAATTACTTTGAGAATTTTGAGGATTTGGATTATTTTGAATTTTAAATTCGCCGCTGCTCCAAGGAGTAGAGATCCGTTCCAAACTTTGTCCTTTTATAATTTCATCCCAGCCGATATCTTCAATTGTCTCGCCATTGGCGTTATAAAGAATTATTGCGTTATTTTTGTAAGCTAAAGCGTAAGTAGAAGATTTTGGCCAAAAAATATCAGGAGAAATTTGACCATTATATCCTTCTTCTTTTGCCAGTAAAAAATATTTTTTAGACGCTATTTTCTTGTCTTTAAAACGACTTGAAGCAATTAAAGTCAACGACTCATCACCCGTTGAACTTCTTTTTTTAATTGAATAACCAGTTAAATCAATTATCGCATCATTTGGATTATAAAGCTCAATAAATTCATAATATATATTACCGTCAATGCCGACTAAAATTTCGCTGATTCCGATATTAATAATATTTAAAGGAGCTTGCGGCGCGACAGGCGCAACGGACGCGATGGGCACAGATGATTCAGGCGCCGCAGATTTAACGGGAATAACGGCTATTGGCTCAATTGGCGCAGTTGATGTTGATGTGGACGCTGTGGGCGCAATTGGCGCGACGGACGCAACGGGCGCAATAATTGAAGTGATATTTGTAATTTTATCGGAAGAAAATTGTTTTATTGAATTATTTTTTAAATTTGGCGCTTGTTGATTTTCCAATAAATTAACTTTTCCGACAAATTGAAAACCATCCGAAGAAATTTTATCGGCTTTCCCGAAAAGATTTTCCGGCGCGTTAATTTTTACAATACCGGAATAAGAAGCAAAAATGACAATGCCTGAAAAAATTAAAACGGCAATAATAATATTTTTCATTACGATTTTTTAAAATAATCATTAATATTTAAAACCGCTTTGATGGCGTCGCCGATTGCCACGTTAATCTGGCCGTATAAAATATCCGTAATGTCACCAGCCGCCCAAATACCCTCCAAAGAAGTTTTTTGCGTTTGATGGTTAATGATAATTTTCCCTTGTTCGTTTATTTTAACTAAATCTTTAACAATGCCACTATTAGGGGCATAACCGATTGCCACAAAAACTCCATCGGTTTTTAATTCTTTAACCTCTTTGCTTTGGCGGTCCTCGTATTTTATCGCTGAAACAAATTTTTCTCCCACGACTTCTTTTGCGGCCGCCATTGTGATAAACTCAACTTTTCCCGATATTTTAGCTTTATCAACGTAAATCGGGTCCGCTCTAAACACATCTCCATATTCTAAAACATAAATTTTTGACGCATGGGGCAATAAATCTAAAACCGCGTAAAAGCCGGAATTACCGCCACCCACAACAACCGCCGTTTTATTTTTCATCAATGGCGCGTCGCAAGTGGAACAATAAAAAACGCCCTTGCCTTCAAATTCTTTTTCGCCTGGGATGCCAAGTTTGCGATAACTGCTTCCCAACGCGATTAAAACAGTTTTTGTTTCAAAAAATTCGCCTCCCGCGGAAACTAAAAACCCGGAATCGGATTTTTTAATTTCATTAACTCGCGCGCCTTCTTTTATTTCTATGCCCTCATAAGAACGTAGGTGTTCTTCTAAGATATTTTTCATCTCAATACCGCTCACTGATTTAAACCCGATAAAATTGTTTATTTGAGCGGCAACTACGGATTGACCGCCGAAAGATTCGGCAACCAATAAAGTTTTCAATTTTTTTCTGGCGGCATAAATGCCGGCCGCAATGCCGGCTGGTCCCCCGCCGAGAATAATTAAATCATAAACCATAGAGCATAAAGCAAATTCATGCTTCATGCTTCATGCTTCATGCTTCATGCTTTCAACGCCTTATCTATTTCCGGCCTGTTAAATCCGACGATAATCGTTCCGTCAATATCAATTACTGGTACGCCCATTTGATGAGATTTCGCAACCAATTCTTCGCGCGCTTTTTCGTCAATTGAAACGTCAAAATCCTGATATTCAACCCCCAGTTTTTTAAAATAATCCTTTGCCATTACGCAGTAAGGGCAAGTTGGCGTGGAATAAATTTTAACCATTTTTTTATTTTTAAGAACCGGCAATAGTTGTTTTATTCCCAAACAATTCCCATAAAGAACAGATGATAATCAAAACGCCGGCGACCACATTACTCCACATCGCCAGAGTATACGCGGAAAAACCGAGAATCCAAGGCGAAACCAAAACCCACAATCCGAGCAAAAAAACAATCCATTTAAGTCCTTTCATTAATTTTAAAAAATTATTTATTAAAACGACCTTGATTATTTAATTATAGACAAACGCAATATAAAAAGCAAAACCCCCGATTAACGGGGGTTTTGTTGTTTTGCGATTTTATTATCTGCGAAATCCTCCTCTGCCGCCTCTGTCTCTGTCTCCGCCGAAAGATTGTCTCTTTTGGCGATGACAATCGCGACACAAAAGCTGTCCAACTCTGGACGGATCGGGTTCAAAAGGAAGTTCTGAGATTTTTGAATTGCATTGAGAACATTGCCAGTCGCCTTGGTACATTTGACCGGTGCCAAACGATGAACGTCCGCCTCTGTCTCCTCCTCTGTCAAAAGAACCTCTCTTCGCCTTATGACAGCTGCTGCACAAAAGCTGGTCCAATCTGGATTCATCCGGCTCGAAAGGAAGTTCGGTAATTTGATTACTGCACTGCGAACACTGCCAGTTGCCCTGAACCATTTTGCGCTGAAAATCGCCTTGATTTCCGTAAGCCATTTTGCTTTTCTACGAATTACGAATTATTACGAATATACGAAAATTTATTCGCGCCTTAGTATTTATTTTGTATTTCGTAGCACTTATATTTATCGTCCCTTTTTACGTTTAATACTAAGGCAAAATAGCTGAAAGCCCCTTGTCTTATACTAAACTTTATGCATTTTATTATTAAAATTTAAAATTGTCAACTGCCTCGATTTGCTGTAAAATAAACCTTATGCGAATAAGCCTCAAAAAACTTACCGTTATTTTCAGCGACATTGCCATTCTTTACGGCTCGCTTGCTTTAACGCTGATAATCCGCTATGGCGCGGATCATTTTTCAAACGCAATTCAAAGCCACTTAAAGCCGTTTTCATTAATTTTTATCTTCTGGATTTTAATTTTTTACCTTTTTAATTTTTATTCCGAAAAATTTTTCAAATACAATCTGGCCGTGGCGCAAAATTTCATTTCGGCAATTATCGTGAATATCGCGGTTTCCATGGCCGTGTTTTATATTTTTGAGCCGTTTTTCAAGCTCACCCCGAAAACCAACCTTCTGATTTTCACGCTGATATTCTTAATCGCTGATTATGCCTGGCGCGCGGGCTTGTCCAAAATTTTTATTGCGCGAGGCTTAAAAAAACAAATCATTATTATCGGCGATTCTCCGGTTACCGAAGAACTGGCCGACTATTTGAATAATAACCCGCAAATCGGATATAGCGCTAAAATTAAAAAAATTGAAGATATTAAAAATATTAACGATGCCGAGGCAATTGTCATAAGCAACGCGCTTAAAAAAAATCCGGATATCATAAAAATAATTTACGGGCTTTTACCCCTTAATATTAAAATTTTCAATCTTGCGGATTTTTATGAAATGATTTTCCAAAAAGCGCCGCTTAAAGAAGTTGAGGAGCTGTGGTTTATTGAGCAAATAACAACAACTACTCATTTTTACGACGCTTCAAAAAGAATGCTTGACGTTGTTTTGTCCGTAATTTTAATAATCGTATTTTTACCGCTAATGCTATTAATTGCGGTTTTAATAAAACTTAATTCCAAGGGACCTATTATTTATAAACATGAAAGGATGGGGATTAATGATAAATCATTTATTCTTTATAAATTCAGGATTATGATAGCCAATCATAACGGCCCTCTTGTTACCGAAAAAAATGACCCTCGCTTAACGTTTATTGGAAAGATTATCGACTACACCCATTTAAATGAAATACCCCAATTATTTAATATTTTAAAGGGAGATATGTCTTTTATTGGGCCGCGACCGGAAAGCAGTAAATTGGTTGAGATTTATAAAAAACTGCCGTATTATGAAATTCGCCACATCATTAAGCCGGGCTTAACCGGCTGGGCGCAAGTAAATTACAAACCCAGCGCTTCCCTTGAAGAAGCTTTTGAAAAACTGCAATACGACA
This sequence comes from Patescibacteria group bacterium, assembly GCA_038063335.1. Taxonomy (GTDB): domain Bacteria; phylum Patescibacteriota; class Minisyncoccia; order UBA6257; family UBA9933; genus JAJYWO01. The sequence continues at coordinate 692 of JBBTVF010000080.1, read as the reverse complement.
TCTATTACATTAAAAACCGTTCATTGGTATTGGATTTTCTTATTTTATTAAAAACGATAAGATATTTATTTATTAGCCATTAGAATTTAGCGACTAGTGGCTATCAACTAGTAGCTAATTATTTATATGATTTCCCGCCTCAAAGATCTTCTATTCACAAACCGTTCCGCCAAACAAACAATAGTAAAAAATGTTTTTTGGTTAAGTGTCGGACAGATTGGCAGCCGCTTAATAAGAGCGGCGATTATTATTTACGCGGCGCGCGTTCTTGGCGCGGCTGAATATGGAATTTTTTCGTATGTTTTGGGGTTGGCCGGATTTTTCACGATTTTTGCCGACTTGGGCGTAAGCCCCCTGATGACGCGCGAAATTGCCGGCCATCCGGATAAACGCGCGACATATTTTGTCAACGCCCTTTGGCTCAAAAATATATTATTGGCGATTACCGCCGTCTTGATTATTTTTGTCGCTCCGAAATTTTCCAACATAGAAGCCGCCATCGCCCTGCTTCCTTTTGTCGCCCTACTTGTTCTTTTTGACAATTTCCGCGATTTTACTTTTGCTTATTTTCGCGGAATTGAAAAAATGGAGCGGGAGGCGTTTTTAACCGTTATTATGAATGTGGCAATAGCAATAACCGGATTTATTATTTTAAATTTTTATCAAACAGCCGGCGCCCTGCTGTTTTCTTA
>JBBTVF010000079.1:0-21711 GCA_038063335.1 Patescibacteria group bacterium | reverse complement strand
AACAAAGGAAAACTAAACCAAAATTAAATGGCGAGGGTGGTTTTAATGATTACACTATTGAACGATTAAAAAAAGATGCTAAAGAAAATTTAAATATTCTCTCTAGTGGATTTATAGATGGCGAGTTGCAATACATTTTAGAATTTCCTTTTAGTATTGTCTGCCAACAATTAAAAAAACAGCTTCCCCAAAAAAGAACCATCGGCACTTATACGAGAATGGCGTCTTTTAATTTTAGTCATTATGGAAATTATTCAAAAATAAAAATTTATTATTTAAATAAACAGGCTATTGAAAAAAATAGAAAATATTTTAATAAAAACTTTTATCTTTTTTTAATTAAACACAAGTAATGAAAAAATATATCAACAAAATAATACAAGGCGATGCTCTTGAAACCTTAAAAAGATTTGATGATAATTTTATCGACTTAGGAATTACATCACCGCCATACAATAAGGGCGAAAAAAGTAAGGGATGGTTAGTAAGGAATGTTAAATATAATATCGCCAATGACAATGTACCAGAGGAAGTATACCAAGAGGAACAGACTAAAGTATTAGATGAAATATTTAGAGTCACAAAACCCGGTGGCTCATTTTTCTATAACCACAAAACAAGATGGGTAAGAGGAAAAATGTTTCATCCAATTGAATGGCTAAAAAAAACAAAGTGGACTATAAGACAAGAAATAATTTGGGATAGAATGATTGCCGCAAATATTAGAGGTTGGCGTTTTTGGCAAATTGACGAAAGGATATATTGGCTGTATAAACCGATTGATGATAATAAAATTGGTAAAGAATTAAAATCTAAGCATGCATTATTAACTTCAATTTGGCGATTTCCACCTGAAAGAAAAAATGGACACCCTGCTCCATTTCCGTTAGTTTTACCAGCAAGAATAATTTATTCTATTTTAGACGACAGAAAAGGAGTGATTTTAGATCCGTATGCTGGTAGTGGAACAACTTGTTTGGCCACAAAATTATTAGGATCAAATTATATTGGTATAGATATTTCAAAAGAATATGTAAAAGATGCGGAAAATAGACTGAAAAATTATTTGAATTACAAAAAAATAGTAGACGAAGAAATGTCAAAACATATTGTAGAAAAAACATTCAAAGAAAGAAAAGACGGTAACGGGAATACTGGAAAATACAGAAATGGAGGGTCGTCAATTCAATCAAAACTTTTATAATTATATTTTAGCAAATCGCTATCGCGATTAAAGAAAAAGCCATACATCAGCTAACACGGCATATCTGGTTACGGCTCTTTCGAGAGCCTCCACCCATATTTTGCTACGCTACGCTTCGCAAAACATCAGATATGCCGATACGTTATGTGAAATAATAAAAAATTCTTTCGCCCCCTTTGGGGTCGACAAATCGGGGCAAATTTATTTTTTATTTCATGTAGTTTTATTAATAAACTAAGCAACAAAATTATGAAGGAAAAAATCTTTGGTGCTCAAGGAACACCTGAGCAAATCAAAAAAGCTGAGGAAGAAAATTTAACAGGGGAACAAGCAGAGAAAGATAAAATTCGGAAAGAGGCTTACGATGCAGGTCGAGAGAAGGGTCTGAAAGAGGCATACTATGATACGAGAGAAGGTAAGGGCGAAGCGAGAAAAATATTATTACAAAAAATTACCCCAGAAGCCCTGCAAAAACTAGAAAATATACTTGGAAAAATTGAAGATGAGGATAAACAACTCTATTATAATGTGATAGAACATGGTGATTTGGCCTTAGACCATCTTTCTTTAAACAAATTCTCTGATGTTTTAGATATTCTTTTTACTGCTGGTATTGAAATGAATGAATTTTCTCTGCATGAATCTATGGAGGATTTTAATGATTTTGAAGATAGTGGTTTTAAAAAAGCACTTGACCTTATCGCGGAGAAATATCCTAATGCGACAATAGACCTTTATGGATATTCATGGGTCCGTAGTAATTCAACAAAAATAATAGATTATGTAATAGGACTTGGTTTAAAATATCGTTATCATTAGAATAAAAATAAATTTGCCCCGATTTATTTGTTCGCTGTCAGTGAGTTTAAAAACTTGCTATAATGTTTGTATGGAAAAGATAGTAAGTCTAGACCACCATATTGCCATATTTAGAGGCAAAGCTATTAGAAAAACGCTATTCCAAAAGGAATGGTGGTTTTCTGTTGTTGATGTTTGCGGAGCCCTGACAGACAGTCCGGACCACGGCGCATATTGGAGAAAGCTAAAACAGCGGCTCATTGAAGAAGGCAGTGAAGTCGTGACATTTTGTCACGAGTTGAAATTGGAGGCGCCAGACGGCAAAATGCGCGAAACCGACTGCGCCAACACCGAAGGCATGTTTCGTATAATCCAGTCAATCCCTTCGCCTAAAGCCGAACCGCTCAAGCGCTGGCTGGCCAAAGTCGGTTATGAGCGGGTGCGGGAAATAGAAAATCCTGAATTGGCAACTAAGCGCACAAAACTACTTTACAAGTTCAAGGGCTATTCAGAGGATTGGATTGAAAAGCGGATGCGAGGCATTGCTATTCGCGAGGAGTTGACTGATGAATGGCGAAAACGCGGCGCTCAAGAGCAAAAAGATTATGAAATTTTAACCGCCGAAATCTCGCAAGCGACATTCGGTGTAAAACCGAATGAATATAAAAAACTAAAAGGATTAAAACGCCAAAATCTGCGCGACCATATGGACGATTTTGAATTGATTTTGACTATGCTCGGCGAAAGAACGACTACGGAAATCCATCGCACGAAAGATACAAAAGGACTGCCGCGATTAAAAGACGACGCCCGTCGGGGCGGCGAAGTGGCCGGCACAGCCAGAAAACAAATTGAAAGACGAATTGGCCGTCCGGTAGTTTCCAAAAATAATTTCCTTAAAAATAAGGAAATTAAAAAATTGAAAAATAAAAAATAAATTTGCCCCGATTTATTTTACCTAATCGGTAAAAAGAATTTTTTATTACATCACATAACACGGCATATCCGGTTACGGCTTTTTCTAAAAGTCTTCACCTAAATGCCACATACTTCAGATGATGCGTGAACGTTATACGAAATTGTATTAATATTATTTTTCCTCCTTATTATTAATTACCGACTTTTTTCTAAATATTGTGCAATTTTCTCTTATTGACATATTGTGATGAATGCATTAAAATAAATTTAATTAAAATAATAAAAAATTATGGAAAATAACATGGAAAAAGGGGAATTATTGGGAAAGTTTGAATCAGGGGAAATGACGGATCTGGGCACTTATATAAGATTACATAAGAATATTACTTTGCCCAATAGTGAAGCCATTGATGAAAATACAAAAAAATATTTATTGGACAATAAGGGGTCGTTTATTCATTTAGAGATTCGTGGTTGGTTAAAAGAAAACGAGACTGGCGAAGGCGATAAAAAATTAAAGTATGTTTTAGAATATATTGATAAAGACGGCAATTTATCCAATATAGATATAGTAATAAACGATATTATTGATTTGAATGAAAAAATAATTGAAAGTAAAGAATATAACGTAGATAAACAAAAAGAAATAATTAAGGCGAATCTTCTCAGTCTTGGATTTAAAAACTGGTATGAATCTTATAGCGAAGAAGAATTAAAAGAGGCGGAAGAGGGGGCAAAAAAAGATATCAATAATGATAGTAAGACGGGGTATCCTCTTAATAATGTGAATAAAGCAGAAATAGAAAAGCATTTAAAGGAACGTATAAAAGATCGTTTAAATTATTATATTAGAAAACCAAAATTACAAAAAATTTTAGATGCCCAGAAAGCATATCAAAAAAGATTGGAAAAAATAGAAATATCTAAAAAAGAAGAAGGATTTAATTTCTAAAAAGAAACGCGTATAGGTTTTTATTGGGTGAAATAACACATGCATAAATATGGAAAACGGCAAAGAGCTATTTAAATTTTATTGACAACTTTTATTTTTTAAATATAATTTAAATATGAATAAAGAAAAAATTAATAAAGAAAAAATAATAACTAAACAAGAATTGGAGAAAATTATTGGAAAAGAAATAGATGCGAGAATTAAGAGCGATGATATAGATAGGAATGCGCTTGTGGAGATAGCCAATGAGTTGAAAAAGAAAGGCGTGCCTGCGGGCGATGAACGAAGAACTGGGGCGCTTGAAACTTTGCGACAGCAGATGATTAATAAAGAATTAGAAAAGCGTTCTATTTAGTTTTCTTATTATTTGCCACCGCCGTTGGCTGGGTCTTATTTAAGGGCGGGATGATTTGCGGCTTGGAATTTTTAAATAAATATGGGTGTGTTTTCTCCAAAACTCTCATAAAATATCCTCCTTTATTTGTTATATTTTTTCTCTCTGAAACGTCTTTGGCGATTGTCAAAAGGTGGTCTCCCGAATGTTCTTTCGCCAGTTTAATATAAAGCGATTTGTGTTTTTCGTCGTTTAAAATCTGTGATATCATCAAACCGACAAACTGGTAGCTTTTATAAACATGCGATTTTTTGGAACGCTCTTTTAAAGTTTGAAGATAGTCTTTTTCTTGGTCCATTGCCGGAATTTTATCATAGATAATCAATGGTATAAATATTGACAGATTTATTAAATTAATTTATATTAATAACGGCACTTTGCCAATTTAATTTTAATGATAGATATGAGCGGAGGTTGAAATGTCTAAGTTTAAGATAATTGTCATCGATATTGATGGCGTGCTTATTCAAAATAAGTTGGCAAGATTTTTTGGCAATGGCAATTCGTTATGGCTTGGTAAAAAACCATGGCTGAAAAAGGCGTTATTCTCAGTAGTTGAGATAGTTGAATTTTTGTTTGGGATTAAACATATTCCAAACAAAGAATTAGCGGATTCTTTAAATGTATTCAGAGCGGATAATCAGGTTAGTTTCTTTATTATGACCGACCGCAGTCTGTTTGGCTTAAGGAATACGCGCGATCAAATATTATTGGATTTAACCGCATCGGATTTTATACAGGTGCGGGGCGACAATAAGCTCCAAGAAAAATGGAGAGCATTAAAAGCAGAAAAAAAAGTAGCAAAAAAGAACAAGGGGAGACATTGGATAAGAATAATTCAATGTGAAATAAAAAAGACGGAGAAAGAAATAATAAGAGAAAGCATGGCGATAAAAGAATCGCTAAAAACAAAAGCGAATATTATTTTTTCTCCCGTTGTAAAACCCAATAAAGACGTATTGTCGCATTTAATCGCGATAACCAAGACGGAAGATTTAAGAAAAGTTTTGGTTGTTGATAATGATCAAAACTTTTTAGAGGTAGCAAAGTCTTATGAATTTGATACTTTCCCAAAGATGTACTTTAGCAAGGAGAAGGAAGCATTTGACGCTTTTGGGTTCTTCTTGGAAAGAGTTTTAAAAAAGAGGTAATTAAAATGAATCCGGCTGTTATTATAGCGATATAATAACTGTCGGATTTTTTATTTTTTAAGATACAATACATTGACAATTGAAGCTGTTTTTTAGTAAGATTAAAAGCGGTTTACAAATAATATGGATAAACAAAATATAAAACTAAATACGGAATTAATTGAAGAAATCACCGCGGTTGATGGAGAAAATATTGGCAAAGAAGCTGATGTGGAAGTTATCAAAGAGATGATTAAAGCAGGCGTTATTTACGGCCACAAGAAAACCCGCACAAACCCGAAATTCAAAAAATATATTCTTACCACTCGCAATGGAATTGAGATTATTGATTTGGTGAAAACTTTGCCGATGATTGATGTTGCGGCCGAGTTTTTAAATAATCAGATAAAATCCGGCAAGATGGTGTTATTGGTTGGATTGCAACCGGCAATTCAGCCAGCCTTGGAAATGATGGCGGAAAAATTTAATTTGCCGCGAGTAAAAAATCGTTGGATTGGCGGCTTGCTGACGAATTTTAAAGTGATTTCTGGCCGCATAGAACATTTTAAAAAAAATCAAGCTGGAATTGAAAAAGGCGAATTTGATAAATATACAAAAAAAGAAAGGGTAATGATTAATAAAGATATTGCCCGTATGAGGCAAATGTTCGGTGGATTGGAAAATCTAATAAGGCCGGTTGAGGCATTATTTATAATAGATATGTCTTTAAAAGGTCATATGACTGCCGTGCGAGAAGCTCTGCGGATGAATATTCCGATTGTGGCGATTATTGACAGCGATGATAATCCGGAGTTCATAAATTATCCGATTCCGGCAAATGACCACGCTAAAGCGAGCGTTGATTGGGTAATCAACAGAATAATGGAAAATTTAAAAGTTTAAGGGTTTTAAATTTATGATTAACCAAGTTCAAAAACTTCGCGAAATCACCAGTGCCGGAGTAATGGAATGCAAAAAAGCTTTAGAAGACGTTAACGGTGATTTTGATAAAGCGTTGACTTTAATACACGAGCGCGGTTTAACCAGGGCTGAAAAAAAAGGCGAAAGAACAACCGGCGCCGGATTGCTTCATTCTTATATTCACAATGAAAGAGTCGGGGTTCTATTGGAATTGCGTTGTGAAACTGATTTTGTAGCCAGAAATCCTATGTTTAAAGAATTAGCGCATAATTTGGCGATGCATATCGCGGCAATGAACCCGGCGGATATTAGTGATTTAATGAAGCAAAATTATGTCAAAGACGATTCTTTGGTTATTGAAAATTTAGTTAAAGGCGTTATCGCGAAACTTGGAGAAAATATAAAAGTGGAAAAATTCTGCCGATACGAACTTTAATTTAGATGTACAATTTTATTCTTCAAATTCTCATAATGCTTAGTTTGGGGGCGATAATTTATTTAATCGCCAGGGCGGCGCCGCGCGTGGGCGACATTGAGGAATCTTTTAAAAAAGAAACTTTTCATCAGAAATTGGACAAATTGATAGCCAAGGTGCCGTTTGAAAAAATGGATGTTTTTTTCACCGTTAATCTTGAAAAAACGTTGAGAAAAATAAAACTATTGTTGATGAAGTGGGACAATTTATTGACAAATCATCTTCGGAAACTTAAAAAGAGCGGCAATGGCGGCGCAAAAGAAGAAAAACAAAATTTATTCGCTTCATTGACGGAAACCGAGGAAGATAAAAAAGAAGAGAAAAAATAAATAACCGACGGTAAAATAATTTAAAATTGACAGAATAATAGCAGCGTATTACACTGTTATTATATGAACACTAAACAAAAAGGAACTTTAGCCGTTGCTCAATGTATAGCTAAATTGTCCACATTGGGTTATGAAATTTCATTACCATTAGGAGATAGAAAGCCATATGATTTAATTTTTGATGATGGCAATAAATTAAATAAAGTTCAAGTTAAATATAGTGGGAAAGGTTCAAATGGAAAATATTCAGCGTATCTTCGGATAACGGGAGGAAATCAAAGTTTTAATTATGCAAAAAAATATAAAGACGACGATTTTGATTATCTTTATATTTATACCGCCGATAATCGTCATTATTTAATGAGATGGAAAGAAATAAGACCAAGAAATAAAATATCACTTGATGATAAAAAATATCAGAAGTATTTAATAAAATATTAATACTTTAACCAGGGGTGGCGGAGTGGTCAATCGCATCTGACTGTAAATCAGACGGGCATGTCCCTGCGGGGGTTCAAATCCCTCCCCCTGGACAATTTAAATCAGCCTATTATTGGAGCTGTTTTATTTTAATAAAATTTGTTAAAATTTTTGTAATGAATTTACAGGAAAAAATTAAACTTATTTCTCGCCGAACGGAAGAGATTGTTACTTTGGATGATTTGGAGTTTTTATTGAAGAGTAAAGAGTTGTTAAACCATTACATCGGCTTTGAAATTTCCGGAAAAATTCATTTGGGCACGGGATTGGTTTGTATGCAAAAAGTTAAGGATTTTGCCGATGCGGGCATCAAAGTTCATATTTTTCTTGCCGATTACCACGCTTGGATAAACGATAAGCTTGGCGGTGACTTGGAAGCCATTAAAAAAATCGCGGTTAATTATTTTAAAGAAGGGTTAATCGCGGTCTATGAATGTCTTGGTGGCAATCCGAAAGATTTGAATTTTATTTTAGCTTCGGAATTTTATCGTAAAAATGACGATTATTGGCCAACGGTTATTGATGTGGCTAAAAATACGACATTGGCGCGGATGAAAAGAAGTATTACTATTTTGGGAAAAAAAGAAGGCGAGGAGGTTGATTTTGCCAAATTGATGTATCCGGCAATGCAGGTGGCGGATATTTTTAGCGGTAATTTTCATTTTTCCCACAGTGGTACTGACCAAAGAAAAGCCAATGTTATTGCTCGCGACGTGGCAAAACAATTAAAATTTTCCCCGCTTAAAATAGGCGATAAAATCGTAAAGCCCGTGGCAGTTCACACGCATCTACTTTTGGGGCTCAATAAGCCGACTATTTGGCCGATTTCGGTCGGTTTTAACAAAAACGAATTACAGACATCAATGAAAATGAGTAAGTCCAAGTTGGACAGCGCGATATTTATTCATGACAGTGAGGATGAAATAAGGCGGAAGATAAAAAAAGCGTTTTGTCCGGAAGGCGAAGTTGAATTTAATCCCATCATTGATTGGATGGAATATTTGGTTTTTTCGCGGGAAGAAAAAATTATAATTGAACGTCAATTGGAACACGGCGGCGATTTAGAAATCCACAGCATTGACGAATTGAAAAAAATATTTAAAAATAAAGAACTTCACCCGGAAGATTTAAAAAAGTTTGTCGCTGATTATTTGGTTGAATTGTTAAAACCGTGTCGGGAGCATTTTGAAAAAGGGGAAGGGAAAAAGATGCTTGAGGAACTTGAAGAATTAATGAATAAATGATAAGATTGCCAGCGTAGCTCAGTGGCAGAGCAATTGTTTTGTAAACAATAGGTCGCCGGTTCAAATCCGGCCGCTGGCTTAAAATTAGCCGATGTAGCTCAGCGGCGGAGGGCATAGCCTAATGCTTACTGAATAATTGCTGAGTAGTTTAGCGGCGGGGGGCGAAGCCCGATGCTCGCTGAATGCCGATGTAGCTCAGCGGCAGAGCAACTCCATGGTAAGGAGTAGGTCGAGAGTTCAATTCTCTCCATCGGCTCAGAAATTTTTAAAATTATGGCAAAATCAAAATTCAGTGAAAATTTAATAAAAATGAAATGCGCGGATTGTAAGCGAATTAATTATTATACTCGCAAAAACAAGAAGAAAGTTGAAAAAAAGCTTGAATTGAAAAAATTCTGTTCTTGGTGCCGTAAGTCAACAGCGCACAAAGAAGCAAAGCGGTAATTCGCTTCCGCTAGTCGGCGGATCTTGGGGAGCTTAGTTAAGTGGCATAACAGCGGTCTCCAAAACCGCGGTCGGAGGTCCGATTCCTTCAGCTCCCGCTGGATTTTTTTTATAATTACTAAGTAAGTAAATAAGTATGTCATACGAAGTGAAAAATTTTGAAAATTTATTGGGATTGGCGGGATTCAGCGATCAGATGCTGAAAAATCATTTTGCTCTTTATCAGGGTTATGTTAATAATTTTAATAAGCTAAACGATATTTTGGTTGTGATGGAAAAAGACGGAAAATATGGGATTCCGGAATACGCGGAATTGAATAGGCGATTGGGCTGGGAATTCAATGGAATGCGTTTACACGAACTTTATTTCGGCAATCTGACTAAAAACACGGACTTACACGGACTGAACGCGGACTTATACGGACAATTATATAAAAAAATTATAAAAGAATTCGGTTCATACGAATTTTTTGAAAAAGATTTTAGGGCGGTGGGGGTGATGCGCGGAATCGGCTGGGTGGTTTTGTATTATGATAAAATAGGCGATAGATTGTTTAATGTTTGGGTAAATGAACATGACGCGGGGCATTTTAGCGGTTGCGTTCCGTTGCTGGTAATGGATGTTTTTGAACACGCGTATATGCTTGATTATGGAATAAAACGCGTTGATTACATTGAAGCATTTATAAAAGCGATTGATTGGGAAGTGGTTAATTCTCGGATAAATTGCCTTTCAGAACCAGAATAATTTTGCTCCAGCGGTAAAATTTTCTTCCCCCTCGTCCCGACGGCTTCGTTTCACTCAGACCAAGCCCGTCGGGACTGCGGGATGTTCTTCAAGACAATTTATCCGAGAATTATGAATGAATGTTATAGTAAGAGAAAAGATTTTTTTTGAAATCTAAACGGAAGCGCAGTCCCTCCGCTCGCGAGCGGAGGGACGTGAGCGGATTGAATAAAAAATCTTTTCTCTTACCGATTATGTTTAACCGCAACCACTTAATTATCTTTCTTGTTTTTCTCGCGGTTTTTGATTTTGTTGTTTGGAAAGCGATTATTTTAAACAGGCCGAATAGCGAAACGGAAATTTATTTTCTTGAAGCGGGGCAAGGGGACAGCGAATTGATTGTTTTGCCGAACGGAGTAAAGGTGATGATTGATGCCGGTCCGGGCAATAAAACGGCCAGTGAGTTAAGTTCCGTTTTGCGGCCAACGGACAATTATATTGATTTGGCGGTTGTTTCTCATTCGGAAACAGACCATTTTAATGGCTTTATTGATATTTTTAAGCGTTATCAAATCGGCGCGTTTATTTATAACGGTCGAGCCGGCGCAGCCCAATCTTGGAAAGAATTGGCGAAAATCGTTGAAGAACATAAAATACCGGTTATTGTTTTAGGACAAGGGGACAAAATAAAATACAAAGAAGATTTTTTTGAAATTCTTTCGCCGAATGCGGATTTTTTGAGGAGCAAAGAAACAAATAATTCTTCGCTGGTGATTAAGTTCACTGACAATATTGGAACGGAAAAAGCAATAAAAGTTTTATTTACCGGCGATATTGGGGAAAAAGTTGAAAAATATCTGACGAACAATTTTGACATTACTGCGGATATTTTGAAAGTGCCGCATCACGGCTCAAAATATTCTTCAAGCGAGGAATTTTTGGCGGCTGCGCGGCCGAAAATTTCATCAATAGAAGTCGGTAAGAATTCTTACGGTCACCCGACGGACGAAGTTTTAAATAAATTGGCGTCAATCGGTTCGCAAATTTTTCGCACCGACCAAAACGGCACAATAAAAATCGTAATCAGCGAAAATGAGATTAACATTTTTAAGAAAAGATAAATTTTTTGCGCTTTCTTTAAAATTTTTCTCACCTCAGAGCTCCTATTGATATTGTCTCGCTCACACTTGCGACCTGCCTCGTTCGCTTAACGCTTCTTTTTCCGGCTCCGCCAGTTGGCGGAGACGCTCGTTTCACTTGCTCCCGAAAAAAGAAGCTGCGAACTCGGGGTAAACCCGCAAGATGATTCGCTCAACAACACCAATAGGAGCTACTATTCTAATCCTTTATGACGTTATGAAAGAATAAAATCTTTTCATAGCCAGCATATCGGAATAAAATATATAAATTACGGAGCGAAAAATGAAGAAATCGGCAAATTGCGTTGTTTGAATCCCGACCGAGCACATAATACTTTTATGTGCTTGGGAGGTTGAGTTCGCTATTTGCCGAATCATTTCTTTGATTTTTCGCGTAGATAATTTATATTTTATGGAGGCCGCTGGCGAGAAAAGATTTTATTCTTAAAAGGTGAGAATTTTTTTGGATTATGTTTTTCTAAAAAATATGTTATTATTTTTTAATGCGAACTTTAATTAAAGATATTATCAATAAAGAGGGGGAATCGGTTGAATTGAAGGGTTGGGTGAATGTTCGGCGGGACCATGGTAAGTTGATTTTTATTGATTTACGCGACCGGAGTGGCATTTGTCAGGTTGTTTTTTTGCCGTTCAGCGCGGCTTATGAAGCCGCTAAAGAATTGCGCTCTGAATGGGTGGTGCGATTGGTCGGAAAAATAAATCGCCGGCCAAAGGGAATGGAAAACCCGGCAATGGGCGAAGCCGGCAATTTTGAAATTCAAGCCGAGCAATTGGAAATTTTAAACAAAGCGGAAACATTGCCCATATCCATCGACACGGACGGCTATGAAATTGGAGAAGATGTGCGCATGAAATATCGTTATTTGGATTTAAGAAGAGCGCGTTTGCAGAAAAATATAAGAAAAAGATCGAAAGTTATAAAATTCATACGTTATTTTTTAACAGAAAAAGATTTTATAGAGATAGAAACTCCGATTTTGGGGAAATCAACGCCCGAGGGCGCGCGTGATTATTTAGTCCCGTCTCGTTTACATCCGGGGGATTTTTACGCTTTGCCGCAATCACCTCAACAATATAAACAACTTTTAATGGTTGCCGGATTTGAAAGATATTTTCAAATCGCTCGGTGTTTTCGCGATGAAGATACTCGCGGCGACCGCCAGCCGGAATTTACTCAACTTGACTTGGAAATGAGTTTTGTCAACAGAGAAGATGTAATGGCCTTGAACGAAGAATTAATAATAGGTCTTGTTAAAAATATTTTTCCGGAAAAGAAAATTCAAGAAATTCCATTTCCGAGGATTACTTTTAAAGAATCAATGGAAAAATACGGCGCCGACAGGCCGGATTTAAGAAAAGATAAAAATGATAATAATTTATTGGCATTTGTTTGGGTGATAGATTTTCCATTTTTTGAGAAGATGGAAAACGGCAATTGGACATTTTCCCATAATCCATTTTCAGCCCCCAAAAACGACTTTATTGAAGATTTTAAAAATGAAAACAATATTGAAAATATTTTAAGCACTCAATATGATATTGTTTTGAATGGCCTTGAAATCGGCGGCGGAAGCATAAGAAATTATAAAAAAGAATTACTTGAAAAAACTTTTAATATTTTGGGGTATAAAGATTTAAGCCAATTTAATCATATGCTTCAGGCTTTGGAATTTGGCGCTCCGCCGCACGGAGGAATTGCTTTTGGGATGGATAGACTTATGGCAATTTTATTAAACGAGCCGAATATTCGTGAGACTATCGCATTTTCAAAAACCGGCGACGGAAGAGACTTAATGATGGAAACTCCCTCTAAAATTTCCAATGAACAGTTGAAAGAATTAAAAATTAAAATTGAAGAATAAGAAAAAATGAATATTTTTTTTCAAAAACTCGTCTTATACGCCAAACTTCCGGAGATGCGGCTTTTTTGGTATTTTTTGCCGTTGGTTTTTGTTATTTTTGCGATTGAAATTTTTTATTTGCCGATTTTGGCGCTTTGGTTTTCCGCCGGCTTTTTTATTGTTTTAGCGGCGATAATTTTAGTTAATAATCTTCGGCTAGCAAGGTCAAATTTGGAAATAAAAATTGAGCGGAATGAATTGACGAGCGTTATCACAACTCTTCGCGACGGCGTTATTGCTTATGATTCTGATTTTAAAATTTTGATTTTTAATCAAGCCGCGGAGCAGATTTTTAATTTAAAGCGCGAGAACGTCGTTAATGTCCGTTTTGCTCCAGAGCAGATAAAAGAGTCGCGATTCAAGCTTTTAAGCCAGATTCTTTTTCCTTCTTTGGCGCCGTCAATAACAAAACGTTCGGAAGCGGGCGCTTATCCGCAGGTGGTTGATATTTCTTTTAAGGAGCCAATGATGGAATTTCGGGTGATTACCAATAAAATCATTGACCCAGCCGGTAACCTTTTGGGATTCGTAAAAATAATCAGGGATCGCACGCGCGAAATTGAAGTGTTGCGTTCAAAAAGCGAATTTATCGGTGTTGCCACCCATCAATTAAGAACACCTCTCACCAGCATTAATTGGGTTTTAGAAAATTTAACAAAAGATTCTTTGTCCGATGAGCAGAAAAAAATGGCCGGTGTCGGATTGGAGGCTTCTTTTTATATGCTTAAAGTCATCAATGATTTATTTAATGTTTTTCAGATTGAAGAAGGACATTTTGGTTATAATTTTGAAAAATTAAACGTTATTGAATTGGTTGAAAAAATAGTTTCTAAAACTAAAGAGGTATGCGTCGGGCTCGGACTTAAACTTATTTTACAAAAACCGGATGAGCCGATAGAAATTAACGCCGATTCTCAAAGATTAAGCACCGCGTTATTGAATATTTTGGATAATGCCGTTAAATATAACGTCAAAAACGGGGAAATTGTTTTAATTATTGAAAAACTTAGCGATAAGCCTTATATTCAATTTACCATTAAAGATACCGGCATAGGAATTTCCGAGGAAAATATCGATAAATTATTTACCAAATTTTTTCGGGGAGAAAACGCCATTAAAACGGTTCCTACGGCTTCCGGACTTGGTCTTTATATCGCTCAAAATATTATTAGAAGGCATGGCGGGAAAATTTGGGTTGAGTCGGAATTGAATCGCGGCAGCGTTTTTTATTTCACCTTGCCGACTGACCCGAAATTGATTCCGCCAAAAGAAATTATTTACGGAGAAGAGTAATGGAATTTAGAATTTTAAAAAAATCAAAGCGCAGTAAGGCGCGATTGGGGATTTTAAAAACTTCTCACGGCGAAATTGAAACGCCGTCTTTTGTTCCGGTTGCCACGCAAGCGGTTATAAAAACTTTAACCAGTGAAGAGGCGAAAGCCGTCGGATGCCAAATTTTAATTTCCAACACTTTCCATCTTCATTTAAAGCCCGGAGAAAAATTGGTGAAAGCCGGCGGCGGTATTCATAAATTTATGAATTGGGACAGGCCACTAATGACGGACTCAGGCGGTTTTCAGGTTTTTAGTTTGGGGTTTGGCAAGGATTTGGGAGTGGGGAAAATATCAAAAATAAACGGGTTGGCAAAAGTATTATTGGGCCAGCAACCTCAAAATATAAAAATTACCGATAACGGAGTTTGGTTTCGTTCGCCGATTAACGGCGAGAAATTATTTATTGGGCCGAAAGAATCAATAAAAATTCAAGAAGCGCTTGGCGCGGATATTATTTTTGCTTTTGACGAATGCACCCCGCCGAACGCAAATTATGAATATACAAAAAAATCTTTGGAAAAAACGCATAGGTGGGCGACAGAATGCTTAAAAATTAAAAAATCGCGACAAGCCATTTTTGGAATTGTTCAGGGAGGAAAATTTAAGGATTTAAGAATAGAAAGCGCGAAATTTATCGCCGATTTACAGTTTGACGGTTTTGGCATTGGCGGAGAATTCGGCGACAGTAAAAATTTAATGCTTAAAATGATTGACTGGGTGATTAAAGAATTGCCGGAAAATAAACCGCGCCATCTTTTGGGTATCGGCCATCCGGAAGACATTTTAAAAATCATCAAATCGGGAATAGATACTTTTGACTGCGTTATGCCTACTCATTATGCCAGGCATGGAATCGCTTTTATTGATAATGGCAGATTAGATATGAATAAGTCGGCTTTTCTAAAAGATAAGAATCCTTTGGATAAGAGTTGCGGTTGCGCAGTGTGTCAAAATTATCGCAGAAACTACATTGTTCATCTTTTAAAAGCCAAAGAAATCACCGCTTTGCGGCTTTTAACTTTTCATAATCTTTATTTTTTTAATTCGTTAGTTGAAAAAATCAGAAACAATATTAAAAATGGGAAAATATAATATTTAAAATTGGTGTCAAATTACCGCACGTGCGGTAATTTGACACTATATTTAATTTTTAAATTTAATACTATATTTTTTTAATACTATATTTTAACGTTATACAAAGTTTTATTTTGTATAAAGTATAAAAGATTTTGTCCAATATCGTAATAAATACTTTCAGATTCAGAAATGATGGGGTATTGATTTAAAGGTGGGCGGTCGTCTATTTCCATAAAATCAACATATATATTCTTATTTTCACCGGCATATTCAATAAATAAATGATAAGAATTTTTATGCCAATAAGCGTTTCTAATTAATTCCTCATTTTTTAAACTGAAATTTACGACATCCCCAGTTTTCTTTTTAGAGTTTTTATACCAGTCTTCAATGAAATAGACGTTTATTTTGTCGTTATTATCAATAAAAAATAATTTTTTACTATCCGGCGAAAAGGAAAATTTTTTCGCATTATCCGCTATTTGCCGGAATTTCTTGTCTTTTACGTTAAATATTGATAAAGCGCCGGATTTTTCCATTAAGCCTATTTCAGAACCGGATTCGGAAGTTTTTATCTCAATAATCGCTGACAAATTTTCAGGTAGCTTCACCAGTTCATTTTCGGCTTTGGTTATCAAATTATACGAATAAACAGCCGGAATTTTTGATTTTACGATATAAACGGTTGAATTATTGGCGAACCACGCCAAAATTTTATTGTTTTTTTCGTTTTGGAAAATAATTTCAATCTGGAGTTTTCTAACATCAAAGACATAGAGTCCATTGGCGCTCTTTATAAGCAAACGGTCTTCATTGAACGGATGAAGCGCGATATTTTCAATTACTTCCGTTTTTTTTCCTGTCTGCGCAGGCAGGCCTGCCTGCGCAGACAGGAGCGAATTGTTAAAAGAGGCGTTAATATTAAGCGCCGTAGCCGGTTCATTGAATTTATAAAGATAATATATTTTATTTTGCGGATTTTTAACAATAATTCTTTTGGTGTTTAAAGCGATAATTTCACCGCCTTTTATTTTTTCAATTGCCGTTATTTTTTCAAATTTTTGCGGAATTAAAATCGTGTCAATTAATTCGGAAACCATTGACGGTTCAACTTTAATATTTTTAAAATATGCCCAATAACCGTTTTTTTGAATTTCTATTTTATAATTTTTCGGCAGAAGGTCGGGGATAAGCGTACCGCTTCTAATAAGTCCTGATTGGTCGGGAATTATTTTATTGTTTAATTTCATAACAACGTTTTTGGGCGTTGTCTCAATATACGCGGCTCCGGTTTTTTTTACCCCAAAATTTTCAAAATCAAACCGCCACCCTTGAGAATAAAAAATTACCCCGACACTTAGCGGGAAAAAAAATAAAAAAAGTCCGTAAAATATGAGGCGGCGCTTTTTTAAAGTCATTGCAATTCGCGCATAATTCTTTCTGTGAGCTTATTAATATTAATATCCGATTTGACTATATAATCGTTGGCGCCGAGATCCAGCGCTCTTCTAACATTATCTTCTTGTCCCATATTAGAAAGAACAATTACTTTAGCGCCTGCCGATTGGCTGTCATTTTTTAATTCTTGCAGCACCTCAAAGCCGCTTTTTTTCGGCAAAAGCAAATCAAGCAGAATTAAATCATATTTTTCTCTTTTAATCCTTTTTATGGCTTCTTCGCCGTCTAAAGCGGTGCTGGCAATAATTCCTTTTTGACTCAGTTTAAAGGCCACCGCTTCAATAGTCGGTAAATCGTCTTCCACTATTAAAATTCTCTTATTGATTTCCATTTTTTTATTATATCATTTTATATTGGCAAGGTAAAATTGAATATTGTTCCCTTGTTTTCTTCTTTTCCCGATTCGTCAGTCCAAACGGTTGGCGATTTAAACCAAATACTCCCTTTATTCATTTCAACAAGCGCTTTAACTAATGAAAGGCCCAACCCGGAGCCGTCCGGTACGGTAATAGAAGCATTGTCTGCCCTGAAGAATTTTTGGAAAATTTTACTTTGTTGGTCGGCGGGAATGCCGATGCCGTCATCTTTAATGGAATAAATTATTTCACTTTCTTTTTTCTCTATTTTAATTTCTATTTTGCCGTTGTTCTCGGTGTAGCGGATACTATTGGAAAGAAGATTAGTCACTATTTGTCGCAACATTGAGGCGTCATAATTTATATCCGCTATTGTCTCTGCGGGGGGAATGAGTTTAACGTTAATATTCTTTTGCTTAAACTGCGGCTCAAGTTCTTTAAGTATATCGTCAGTGAAAGAAATAATTTCTATTTTATTGATTTCTTTTCCGGTTTTTCCGCTTTCAATTCTTGCCAAGGATAAAAGCAAATTAATGACTTCGTTTAATTTCAAAGCGCTTCCGTAAACCCTGCTTACAAAACTTTTTTGGTTTTCATTCAATGGTCCGACATCTTCGGAATTTAACATTTCCGTATACCAGCGTATTGACGTAAGGGGAGTTCTTAATTGGTGTGAAGCGATTGAAATAAAACTGCTTTTTGCTTCATCAAGGTCTTTTTCTCTGCTTATGTCCTGGAAAACTATTATTGCCGCTGTAATGCCGTTGCCTCTTAGCGGCGTAATTACCATTTCAACCGGATATTTTTTGCCCGATAAATTTTTATAATAAAAATCATCTTCAATCCTTGCCATGATTGTTTCTTCATTAGTAAATGTTTTTGTCAACGGATATTCTTCCGACGCTAATTCATTGTCTTTTTTAAAAATTGTAAAAATTTTTCTAACATCTTTATTAAGAGCTTTTGCGGATTTTATTTCCAACAACTCTTCAGCTTTTTTATTTATTAAAATAATTTCGTATCTGGTGTTTATAACCAATAATCCTTCGCCAATTGACGAAATAATAGCTTGCGACTTATCACGCTCTTCTTTGAGATTTTTTTCTGATTCTTTTACGTCTTCAAGAATATTAAAGAGAGCTATTTTTGTTTCCGCCGTTCTTTCCTGATTTCTCTCTCTTTCTTCTTCTATTAATTTTTCTTGAGTAACGTCTCTGGATAAAAATAACACATAATTAATTCCTTCTTTCTCATTTTTCACTGGGATAAATTCACTTTGGCACCATGTGCTTTTTGATGTTCCGGGGACATGTTTCATCAAAATATTCCCTTCAATTCCTTTTAACGCCGCTCCAAATTTTTCTTTAACTTTATCGCGATAATCAGCGTCAATACAACCCATATAATCCCATTTTTTTATTTCTTCATCGTTCAATTTTTCCAAAAAATGCTCTTCCCGACCACCTTTGTTTATTAATATTAAGTTTCCATCTTTATTAAACCATTTAATACAAAGAGGGGTTGCGTCCAGAAGAGTCTTAAACATTCGCTCATTTTGTTTCGCTTCCAACTCCGCTCTTTTTAAGGCCGTGATATCGCTGGACAAAAATAAAACAGATTTCACTTTGCCGTCCTTGTCTTTAATGGGTGAAATTAAACTGGAACACCATTCGTGCGTGGAACCTTCCGAGGTATGTTCAAATTCAATAGTATTGCTTTCTCCTTTTAAAAACGCATTCTTAAATTTTTCTATTGCCTCGGCTTGGTATTCTTTTTTAACCGTTTTAACCCAATCCCATTTACTTATATCGTCAGTGTCTTTAATAAAATGCTCTTCCCGCCCTCCTTTGTTCAAGAAAATCATTTTTCTATTTTCATCAAAAACCTTGATGCAGAGAGGTGTGCTTTCTATGAGTTCGGAATATTTTTCTTCGCTTATTTTAGCTTTTATTTCAGATTCTTTCGTCAATTCAAAAAGTTCTTTGTATTTTTTTTCATTTTCCGAAATAGTTTTGTAAAAATATTTTATTATTGCCGCAACAATAAAATAAAAAAGCGCATAGATAGTTATTACGCCCAGATGGTATAAATCGTTGATTTTTTCGGTTAAAAAATAAATAACATATGTTTCAGCGCTTAAAACAATCAAAAAAATGGTAAGTTCGGCGATTGAGCTGAACATAGCCGTGCCTATGACGGCAAGATAAAATATGGGGAACAATCCGCCATGCAGGCCGCTGGTGAAATAAATAATAAACCCGAATGCCGTCAGATAGAACGCGCTGTCAAGAATAAAATGGATTATTTGGGAAAACAACCGTCTTTTTTTCGCAATATCGCTTATTACAAACCAAATCGTCGATAAAATAATAACATACCCTATTTTTTTAAAGTTAACATGAATAAGCGTGTCTATATTTATATGACTATATATTTTTAAAGCGTAAAGAATAATAAAAAAAGCGGCCATAAGCGCGCCGGATGCCAAAAAAATCACAAAAGGAACTCCGGTAGTGTATTTTTTTATGAAATTTGTCATTTTGCCTTTAATTTTTCAATTTCTTTCTTTAATCCTATCATTTTTATTTCCCGGCCGACCATAAGGCCTTGAAATCTTTCCAATTCTTTTACTTTTTCTTCAAGCTCTTTTGTTCTTTCTTCTACCATTTTTTCCAAATTATTTTTCAACCCTTCTAACTCGGCTGTTCTTTCTAAAACCTTCTTTTCAAGTTCAATATTTACGTTTTTTAATTGTTTTTGCGCTTCGTCAAGTCCTTGAGTTTTTATTTTTACTTCTTCTCTGCATTCCTCAACAAATTTTTCCGCTTGAACTCTTTTTTCTATTTCTAATTTATTGACTAACATTAAAGAAAATCTAATAACTCCGGCCATAATAAAATAGAGTAAAATTTCTAAGATTATTTTTGCGTTGTAATACGCGTCAATTTCCAGAGAAGTTAAATAAAAAATAAAATATCTGGCTGTGCCCAGGGCAATTAAAAAAATAATCGTTTGTAGATTACTGCCGAAAAATGGAGCGGAAACTGCTCCAAGAAAAAATACAAAACCAAGACCGCCTGAAATTCCGCCACTAAAATAAACGATAGACATATAAAGCGAGATATAAATAACACTGTCAGCTATAAAATGAAACGTTTTATTCAAAACTCTGCGTTTTTTTAAAATATCACTGCCGATAATCCAAATAGCCGAAATTAAAATAATATACTTAAGCTTGTCAAAGTTTATATATCCGTGATTTCTGAATAAAAAAATAAAAATACCGATGCCAATACCGGCTATTGTCCATAGAAAAAGAGGCAGGCCCGAAGTATATTCAGTTATAATTTTTTTTACCGCTAAAAATAATTTTCTCATCTATTATTTATTTCAAAATGCGGAATTTTTGCACAAGCGCCGTGTTTGACCACCATTCGCCTAGCCCGAGCCATCGGTCCGCGCCTATCTTCATCAGGCCAATCATAAGAAGCGGGAACATAATATGTTCGTCCAAAAACGGATTATGAACGGGCGGTATAGAACCGGCTGTGTACATAAAAATATACATCAACACTCCTGAACAAGTGGCAATTTTCATGCCAATACCAAAAAGAAAAGCAAGGCCAATGCCCAAGCAACCCATCATAAAAAGCCAATCCACAATCGGATTGCCGGCTAATCCTTGATAAAATTCTTTAAATGGGCCGATAGTGGCGAATTTCAAAAATCCGAAGGTTGGCGAAACGCCATCAATCCATCCTTTGCCCGTTGCTGTCGCGAAACCAAGGCCGAAAACCTTGTCAATAAACGCCCAGAAAAAAATCCAACCGATTCCCATCCTTAATAATCCCCAAATATATTTTCCTTTTATTTCTTCCATTTTTTTATTTCTATATTTTTATATCGACCTTGATTTTTATTATATCATAATAATTTATTGCGTAAAAGCTTATTTTAAATAATAATATCATTATGAGGTTTATCGTTCAAGGTAATAAAAAATTAGAAGGCGAAATTGAAATTAAGGGTTCAAAAAACGCGGCAACTAAAGCGCTTGTCGCTTCCTTATTAACCGATGAAGAATGCGTTTTGGAAAATTTTCCGCAAATCGGAGATGCGGAAATTACGTTTGACCTTTGTCGCGCTTTTGGTAGCGAGATAAAGCAAGACGGCTCAATTGTATCAATTAAAACACCTTCCATTAAAAGCGCGACGGCCTCGGCTTTAAGTCGCAAAAACAGGATTTCCATTTTGGCGCTCGGCCCTTTATTGGCGCGCGAGGGGAAAGCCGAAGTGCCTGTTTTGGGCGGGGATAAAATCGGTCACCGGCCCGTTGATATTCATTTAAGCGCTTTAAAGTCCTTAGGGGCGGAGATCGAAGTTTCGGAAAATTCTTTTATTGCTTCGGC
>JBBTVF010000078.1:0-1066 GCA_038063335.1 Patescibacteria group bacterium | reverse complement strand
GTGCTGAATATGAAGAAAATACAGATAGTCGAGTTGTTAATTTCTCAGGCCCAATTCAAAAATTATTACCCTCTGTAATTCAAGATGCTCAAAGAATATCCACAATTGCCTCTGCTTCGGCAACTTCAACCTATACCGATGATGACACCCAACAAGAAGTTGATAATGAACCATTAAACCATAATCAAATTGTGGTTTGTGGAGATGCTTTTAAGCTTTTTGGTCTAATTGAAATTGGTCAAGTAAATCTTACTTCATGCTATAGTGGTAATGTAAAACATAGATTGTTGGATTGGCAAGAAGGCGATCTTTCACTTTTTAACACCGTTTTTGCACGTAATGCATGGAACAAAAAAATTCCACCACTCCCATGGGCAAATGAAAACGGAGAACCTTTTGAAAGCCAAGAAGCCTATTCAAAAGCATATAGAGAATGGAGAGGAGATTTCTGTGCAAAAATTCCTTTTGTTAATCTTACTTTTTGTGTAGATAATCCATTTGTATCTAACAAATGGGCGGATTTATATCAATATATTCCCCTCTCAAATACTACTGATAAAAAGGGTGCGGAGAGAATTTTAGATGTTCAATTTAAACCTGCAGTTAATACTACAAAAATTGCAAACGAAAAATATAATGAGGCAGGTAAAAAGAATGCTCCCTTGTATTTTGCGCACACGGAGGAAGTCAAGGAATCATCAGAATTATTAAACAAAACCTATCTCCCGCAAGGGTATAAAAGTGAAAAAGTCCCAGAAACAACAGAGGCGCTTCCAAAAATAAACGGTCTCGATTGTAGTGCAGTTAACGTCAGAACTAATAAAGGAGATAATTTATTCCCAGGAGATAGAGAGGATGGAGACACAAAAGAAATGGTAATTCCAGGGGTTACATATGATATAACCCAAGTTTTATGCAAAGTAACTAAAACAGTTGTTCCAATAAAAGATCCAAAAACTGGAAGAGTACATTATGAAGTCAGATATACACATCATTGTAATGCAGAAGTTGCAATAGTTGTTCCAACAGATGTTAAAGTTCCAAATGCAGATGAAATATTTTCAAC
>JBBTVF010000077.1:0-1024 GCA_038063335.1 Patescibacteria group bacterium | reverse complement strand
ACTTTAGCGCAACAGGAGGATTAACTTTAGCTGATAATTTAACAGTTACAGCAGGCGGAGTAACTATTACATCAGGCGCTCTGGCTGTTAATTCAGACTCTATTACATCTGACGGCTCCCTTATTATCAACGCCACCACAACCGATATCCAGGACGCTCTAACAGCAGATTCCCTAACCTTAGACACTTCCTCTTTGACTTTTTCAGGCGTTGCAACCGATATTATTACCGGAGCCAACGAAGTCTTAACCGTCACGCCAAACGGTACAGGCAACGTTTTAATCAATCCCAGCGCCGGAGGACAGGCGGCTTTAATTGTCAATAAAACCGGAAACAATGATATCTTCACAGCTTCAGCAAGCGGCGTTAACCGCTTTAGTATTCAGACAGACGGCAAACTCTTAGCTTCTTTCTATACAACCTGTACTTTAAAAACAGACTCTAACGGTCTTGTTACCTGCGGAACCGACAATACAGGCGGAGCGGGAACTTCTCCTTTTGAGCAAGTTTCAGGCGGAGTAATTGTCCCCAACAACTCCACGGTTGACTTCCTGCTCGGAGGACAGGCGACCTCTTCTGCCAGGTTTGGGCTGACAGGAATAGCCGCAGGAACGCCAATTGCTACACTCTCTGCTTCAACCAACAACAACGGATTAGTACTCTCGGCATCAGATGCCAGAGTCCAGTCTTTAAGAAACAATGCTTTAACTTTAGGCGGAGACACAACCGGCAACATCAGCATTTCTCCTTTAAACGGGGGAGCAGGCAGCTTACTGACAGTTAACGCCCTGACCACCAACTTTGGGGGAGCAATAACCGGAGTTACTACTTTAACTGCTTCAGGCGCAATAGCCGCTAACGGAGGCATCACTTTTGACGCTGCAACAGATACTCTTTCCGCTTTTACTCTTTCCGGAACCTTAGACGCCAATGCCAACCTTATCCAAAACATCGGCAACGCCGGCACTGACTTTAGCGCAACAGGAGGATTAACTTTAGCTGATAATTTAACAGTTACAGCAGG
>JBBTVF010000076.1:0-1518 GCA_038063335.1 Patescibacteria group bacterium | reverse complement strand
TATCTTCTCCCTTAATACTCACTACTTGATACTTAATACTTTCGTTAATTGCCAGCGCCACATTCCCAATAAGCGTCCACGGCGTCGTCGTCCACGCCAAAACAAAAGTGCCCGGTTCATCAACCAGTTCAAATTTTACTGTTGCCGATAAATCTTTTATATCCTTATATCCTTCGGCAACTTCTTGTTGAGAGAGCGTCGTTTCGCATCTCGTACAGATATGCATTGAACGATAGCCTTCGTAAATCAATCCTTTCTCCCATAATTGTTTAAACACCCACCATACGGATTCCATAAAAGAGAGGTCCATGGTTTTGTAGCTGTCTTCCATATCCGCCCAACGGCCCAAACGGCTGATAACTTTTTTCCACTCATCAACATAACCAAGAACTTTTGAACGGCAAAATTCATTGAATTTTCCGACACCCATTTCTTCAATCTCTTTTTTGCGCTTGATGCCGAGTTCTTTTTCCGCAATGTTTTCAATGGGCAGGCCGTGGCAATCCCAACCCCACTTACGCTCCACGCGGTAACCTTTCATTGTCCAATAACGAGGCACTGCGTCCTTTATAACACTAGCGACAATATGACCATAGTGCGGCGTACCAGTGGCAAACGGCGGGCCATCATAAAAAACGTAATCGCCCTTCGGCGCTTCTTTATTTAAGGGCTTGTCCTGAGCCCGCCGAAGGGATTTTTTGAAAATTTCCTTTTCTTGCCAAAATTTTAGAATTTCTTCTTCTGTCATTGTGTTTAATTTTAGTAAAAAATTGAGGTTTTTACAAATAAAATGGGGTAATTAAAAATTACCCCCTACCCTTAATATCTAAAATCTTATCCTCGCTAAATTTCTACTCCGTGGAAATTATTGCCGACATATGCGTAATTATCGCAGAAGACACATTTAAGTTTATGCAAATCTCCCGCATCTAACGCTATCTCTTCTTTAACTCCCTTACCGCATTTCGAGCATTTTATCCCAAGAACTATTTCTTGATTATTTTCCTTACTCATCCCTACACCTCCTTTTTATCTTTTTACTTCGTTTATCTTTCTTTTTCTGTAATTTTTAGGATTCCTCGTTCTCTCTCCTGTTTGATTGCATTTATACCACCGTCTCTTCATTGGCGTAAATGTAATTTTCATTTTCCCCTCCTTTCATAGAACAATTAATTCGTCGCTCACCCATTTCCCATTAAGGATTTTTCTGATAAACGAATATTTTATGCCGTATTCATTTATCGCTTTTATCAGCTCTGTTTTTACTTTTCTCTTTTTTAATTTCTTATTTTTTATACCAGCCATTTAAACCACCTCCCTTTTTGTGCCTACGCTAGCAAATAACGAGAGCGGTATAAAAAAACAGCGAACGACTCCTCTAAAATGCGGACAGATTCTTTTTATATTTTCACTCTCAATTAATTTGTGGCACCTTCTGCTCCCCGGCGACTTTCTGCATTTTCCTATTTCCATAATCCCTCCATTTTTTATTATTTTTAATGTGCAAATTTATCCCAA
>JBBTVF010000075.1:4073-11596 GCA_038063335.1 Patescibacteria group bacterium | reverse complement strand
TAAATTGAGACAACATAATTTCGATTTTGACCCTAAGCTCCCTAAAACGCTCTAAAAGCTCCCTAAAACGCTCTAATGCAATAGCCGACTCTTCTTTGGGTGTCGTTAAATCAGGCATATTTTCTTTTTGCGTTTCTTGTTCACGTTTTATTTCCTTTTCTTTATTGATAAATTCTTTTAAATCTTCCGGAATGCTTTCTTCCGTTAAAATTTTTCCACCATAAGTTTTCGGCTGATTTTCAGCAATATCAGCTTCAACTTGCGACCGAATTTTTGTCTCTTTTTTTCCGCCTATTTTAAAAGAATCTTGAATTTTATCTCTAATATTTTTAGCTTTCTCAAGCTCTGCAATAAAAAATTGAACTTTTTCTTCGGCTTTTTTCTTTTCTTCGGGAGTTTTTGCTTTTCTAAATTCAGCTTTCGCCAAACCGATATTTTCTCCGAGCCTGTCTATCTCTGTATGAATATAATCTTTTTCTTTTTTAAATTTTTTAAACTGTCCCGTCTGCGGCTTAATCTCCGGCTGTTTTAATTTTATTTCCGTTCTTTCGGGTTTTTTATCTTTAATTTTTTTACCAATTTCCTCTTTTCTTAATTTCGCTTCTTCAATGCCATGTTTCAATGTTTCTATTAATTTTTGACGTTCTTGTTTCTGTTCAGAAGTGGCTTTTTTATCAAATATTTCTGATTGATTTTTCAGGTTTTTTAATCTTAATGTCATTGATTCTATCTGCTCATCAATGACATTACCATGGTGCGGTTTTGGTTTTTCTAATTCTTTATCAGGTTTCTCAAAAACATTTGTGCCCATGGCAATTTTAACTAATTTTTCCGAATCTTCTTGAGTAAACGGCTTCTTCTCCAACTCTTCCGCTTTTTCTTCCGGTTCTCCATAGGTGCCATAAACGCCAAAATCATGAGGTTTTTTTGTTTCCTCTTCCGCCGCGGCGGCACCCAAGCTTTGCGGCTTTGGTTCTTCTATTTCTTTCTTAAATCCTAATTTCTTTTTAATCGCCTCGCCAGCCTCCTCGCCCCAACCAAAAGATTTTTCTCTAGATTTACTCATATTAATTATTTAATTCCCGCGATTTCTTTACATTCGTCTATGGTTTCTTTTATCGTTTTTTGCGTTAATTCTTCAAAATTCGGAATGGTATTTTTAAAAAATTCCTGCAACTTTATTTCATCGCCGCTGGCGCTTATTTTTTCAAATTCCGGCCTCGCTTCTTCCGGAAGATTTTTTAAAATCGCCAAAGTGAGCCTTTTTATGATATTAGAGCCGAGTTTTTCCAGAATTTTATCTTGTATGTCAGACGGCAACGCGACAATGCCGATTTCTTTCATAATAGTTTGTTTTAATTCTTGTAAGTCCATAGTTATTAATTATTAGTTATAAGCGGCACGAAACTGAATCCGAAATGTTCTTTTACATTATATTTGTTTTTTCCAATTTTGTCAATAACCACAATGCTGTTTCCTAACGGCGCCACGATGCGGCCGCCGATTTTCAACTGTTTTTGCCATTCCTTCGGCAATTCATTTTGGGCGCTTGCCGCCGCGATAATTTTATCATAATTTGCCTCTTTTTTATAACCCCTTGAACCGTCGCCTAAAACAATCTCAACGATTTCTTTTTTGATAAAACTGTATTTTGAAATATTTTTTTCCGCTATTTCTTTAAGTTCCGGAATTCTTTCTATGGCAATAATTTTGCCTTGTTCGCCGACAATTTGCGCCAAAAGTGCGCTCACCCATCCACTGCCGCAACCGACATCCAAAATTTTCTCTCCGGCTTTCGGTTCTAAAAGTTCCAGCATAAAAGCCACTGTTAACGGCTGAGAAATCGTCTGCCCGAAATCAATCGGCAACGGCGCGTTCACATAGGCCTCGGATTTATATTTTTCCGGAACAAAATCAGCGCGGTCAATCGCCTTAAACGCTTCAATAATTTCCGGCGTTTTTAAATAACCGTCTTTAACCAAAGAATTTATAAGATTTTCGTATTCTGTTGACAAATCCATATTTTATGATTATCATAATTATAACATTTATTTAAAAGAAATAAAATATAGCACATTAAAAGGAGGCGGATATGGAGGTAAATAAAGATTTTTTTGAAGTTGATTTTGAAGGAGATGGATTAACTATGATTTCAACGAAAGCTTCAGCTTCTTTAATTTTAATTGAAGAAGAAAAAGCTAAAATCATAGTCGTTAAAGGTAAAATCGGCAAAAGAGAGCAAGTGCCGATAAAAAATTTGAGGAGGAGGTTTGATGGAAGAGAAAATGAAAGTATTTAAACATATTGATGTGCAACATCAGGATGTTTATAGAAGTCTAGAAGAGTTGTTTGAAGGTAATTTTGGAGGGAGAATTAAATTCTCTTTCCGAAAAGATAATGATGGTAAACATGTTTTTTTCGTTAGCTCACGTCATCTATTAGAGCTAAATCTTTCTGAGCAAAAAATTACTGCCGAGAAACCATGGGATATTTATGTAAGGGTTGCTCGTGCGTTAGTACTACGTTAAGTTTTTAATATTTTTTTCACATAGGCCGATGAAATTCATTTCAACGGCCTATTATTTTTTATAATCCTCCAAGCTAATCCATTTCCCCAATATTTTTATTTTTATTTTTCAAATAAAAAATTCCCGCGAGTATTCCCAAAGCATTCGCCAAAATATCTTGAATAGTGTCCCTAAACATTTCTTTGCCGTAAATTCCAAACGTTTCCGTGCCGAATAATATATCCGATGAAAATTCAAAAATTTCCCAAAGCAAACCGAGTAAAAAAATAGAAATGGAAACCGCAATAAGAGATTGATTAAAAGTCAATCCGCGCAGTTTATTGAGAATACCGGCAAAATTTACGGTAAAAATAAGAGGAACGATAAAATGCGCCAATTTATCATATTCAAACCCGAGAGTATATAGCTTAAACAACCCGAGACTGCCAAAGCCGTTAAGAATTAGCGCGGAAGCGATAACCAATTGCAAATTTCCGGAATCGTCCAGATTTAATCCGTAAAAAATTCTTTAAGATATTTTTCAAATGTGGCGGGGCAAAAATGAGCGGCTCCGCCGCGAAAATTAACAATTTCAAGTTTTTCTTTGGCGGCAAATTCAAAATAGAAGAGGAAGTTAGTCGCCTTCTTCGTTATTACCAGCTTCCCGCAGACGTTCTTCCGCCTTGCGTGATTCTTCTTCAGCGTTCTCTTTTTCCTTCTCTAACCGATCCGCCTCTTTTTCAGCATCTTCTTTCAATTTTTCATCTTGCTCTTCCTTTGCCTCACGCTCCTTTTCTTCCTGTTCCTCTTTCAATTCCTCTTCTTTCTCTTTGGCTTCCTCTAAATCTTCAATGGCTTCCTCAACTCCATCGAGGATCTTCTCGGCTTGCTTGGCCAAACGCTTTGCTTCCTGAAAATTGCCAGCGGCAAGCGCGGATTTTGCCTGCGCGAGCAAACCATCAAACTTTCCAAATGCTTCTGCGGGGGCGATTAGTCCTTCTTCAGCGGCTTCATCTAATACTTCCTGTTTTTCTTTTTCGGCTTCTCGGATAGCTTCCTCGGCTTCTTCTCTTGCTTCTATTTCTTCTTCAATGCGTTCTTCCTCGCGCTCAAGCGCATCTTCTACCTCTTCCTCTTTGAGTTCAAGCAATTCTTTTTGGGCTTTTACCTGTCCGAGTTGTTGTACTAAATTTTCCACCTGCGCGGTATCGCCGGCTCGTCTGGCTTCTAAAATCTTACGCTTCAGTTCCTTTTTTTGAGACTCAAGAGCCCGTTCTTGTTCCTTGAAGGTCTGCTCAAGCGCGGACTTTGGAGATTCAAATTCGTCATCCAATTCTTTGGCAAGACTGCTTACATCTTTACCTTCGGCTTTTTGATCAACAACGATGGAGGCGGCATTGGCAAGATGCGCCTGGAGCCGACTTTTTGCAACCTCAAGGCCCTTTGCTTCAACCCCTTTTGTTTCCAAAATGATTTTTATCTCGGCTACTCGCTCGGATGCAAAAGTAATCTGAAGATGGGCTTTGCCCTCGGGATTAAAGGTAAAAAAAGACCGCATAGCTTCTCCGAATTTATCAAAAAAATAGAAAGGGCTTTCCGGCGTTAGACCCGCTGAAGGAAGCGCGACCTGCTGATTTTGCGCAAATACCGTACCGCCGGTAAACACAAGCAAACTTGCCATTAATACTACTGTCGTAATGAATGATTTTTTCATAGTTTTGTTGGTTAATGATTTTTATTATAGCAGAAACTCGACTAAATTTCTACTCTGATTGAACAATGATTTTTTTGTTCATTTTATCAAATCTTCTATGGAAACACCAAGAGCCTTGGCTATCTTCGCCATACTGAATTCAAAACGGCTTGTCGTGCCGAAGGCAGATCCGCCTCGGGCGGAAAATTTCCCCGCAAAACGGCTGGCGAGCCCGCGTACTTGTCCGCCGTAGCTTTAGCGAAGGCGGAGCGGGCGGGCCTAGACTCTTATTTCCTAACTGGCGGAGAGGGTGGGATTTCCCTTCAATAAATTTCCTGACGGAAATTTTCTCCAGGCCTGGTCTCGCGGCGCTCGCCTTTTGCCTTTGGCAAAAACTCGCGCAACGCTCCGACCTTCAAATCCCACTTTCTGAATATATCTTTTCCAAATAAAATTTAATTTTATTTGGAAAAGATAATGCGGAGGAGGTGGGATTTGAACCCACGATACCGATTAAGGTATACCATCTTTCCAAGATGGCGCAATAAGCCGCTATGCGACTCCTCCATATTTTTTTATAATTTCTAATTTTTCCAAATAACCCTTAGGATGTTTTAGATGCCACTCTCTTTTATACGCCTCTCTTTTATTGGTAAAACTCTCTGAATATATAATTTCCCATGGTAAATATGGCTTAGTTGATTTCGTCTTTCCAATATTGTGTTCATTTAATCTTTTTTCTAAATTTACAGTACATCCTATATAGTATCGTTCTTTAAAATAACTTTTAAGTATATATACTTTATATTCCATATCAATAAGACCACTATGCCCCGAAGGGGCCCCTTTGGGGCGACTCCTCCAAAAATTAAAAATTTAAACTTTTAATCCTCTTAAAGCTTTAAGCCGTTCCTCTACCGGCGGATGAGTCATAAACATTTTATGCAACCAATTAACTTTTTTGCCAGCTCCAATGCCATGAGTGAACGGGTCGTCAAACCATAAATGGCTGGTTGCGTTTCGCGCCACAGGCAACGGCGTCGGGTCAGCGGCAATTTTTTCCAAAGCGCTCGCCAAGCCCTCGGGATAGCGGGTTAAAAGCGCGCCTGAAGCGTCCGCTAAAAATTCCCTTTTTCTGGAAATCGCCAATTGCATTAAAGTCGCGGCAATCGGCGCCAAAATCGCCAAAATAATTCCAATAACCATTAAAATCGCCTGTATTTGTCCGCCCCCTTCCCTATCATTGCGCCGCCTTCCCCAAAACATTGAACGCAAAAACATATCGGAAAGAATAGCGATAAAACCAACCAAAACCACCACAACCGTTGACAATAGCATATCACGATTTCCAATATGTGACAATTCATGGGCAACCACTCCTTCCAGTTCATTTTTTTCCAAGCGATTTAAAAGCCCTCTCGTCACCGCCACCACTGCATGCTCCGGATTCCTGCCGGTGGCAAAAGCATTCGGCGCGTCTTCGTTTATGATGTAAATTTTCGGCAAAGGCAAACCGGCGGTAATCGCTAGATTTTCAACAATATTGTAAAGTTCGGGGTTGTCTTTTTTTTCAATCGGAACGGCATGGGACATTTTTAAAACAATTTTATCGGAAAACCAATAAGCGACGACATTCATAACAACGCTGAAAAATACCGCAAAATATAAAATTGACGGATTATTATAAACCCTGCCAAAAAACCAACCGATGGAAATAACGACCACTAAAAACAGAATAAACAACAGCCAAGTTTTACGAATATTGTTGTCTTTTTGATTATATAAAGTCATAAAAATGTTATAGTTGTTCTTATGTTGTAATTGTTCTAATTGTTTTTACTAATTAAAAATTTATCTAAGGCTATAAGTTTAAAATATAATTCTTGAATTAATCCCTGAATTTTTTCGTATTCTTTTTGATTTACATATTTTTGATTCAATGCAATTTCAATACAAGTCATTACTTCCATCAAAGAACCAAGCGCAATTCTCACAAATTGCGCAAAATCTTTTTTAGTTCTCCTTGTACTGCCCTCAGCAATATTTAATGGCACCGAAACTGCTGCCCGTCTAATTTGAGATATTAGACCGAATTTTTCCTCGTTTGGAAAAATTTTTGTGACAGAATAAATTTCATTCACTAAATTCATACCTAATTTCCAAACATTAAGACGATAAAAATTATATTCAACTTTTTTATTATTTTTATTATTCATTTACAACATTTACAACAATTATAACAACTACAACTTTACAATGTCTTTGATTGTAATTAAAACCATCAGCGATATCAGTAAAATAAAACCGACTGCGTTCGCAGTTTTTTCAAATTTCTGATTCAGCGGCGAGCCTTTAATTTTTTCAATCGCCAAAAATAATAATTTGCCGCCGTCCAACGCCGGAAAGGGAAAAATGTTAATCACCGCCAGATTCAAAGAAATCATCGCCAGAAGCTGAAGCAGATAAACCATTCCCAAGGTGCCGGCTTGCGCCGTCAATTTGACAATACCCACCGGGCCCGCGACTTGTCCCAAACTCGCTTTGCCGACAATCGCTTTGGCGATTAAACTGAAAATCGCGACAAAAATCATTTTAATCATTTCTATGGAAGTTTTTAAGCCTTCCCAAAAACTTTCAAGAATCGGTTTTTTCGGCAAACCGGCGTCAATCAATCCGACGCCCAAGGCTCCTTCGCCGTTGGGCGTATTTTCAATTATTCTCGGAATAACTTTAAAATCCAAATCATCGCCATTTCTTCCTATTTTTAAATTTATTTCTTTGCCTCTGTTTTTATTGATGTAATTAATAAATTCCTCAGTGGTGTTGTATCCGATAATTTTATCATTAGCTTGAAGCCTGATTTCAGCCGCCGGACTGTTCGCTTTAACATCGGTAATCACAACCGCTTGCGGAACGCCGATTGAAAAAACTAAAGAAATAACCAGCCAGCCAAGCAAAAAATTAAACAAAACTCCGGCTGAAATAATAATTGTTCTGCGCCAAATTTTCAAAGACGCGAAATTTCTTTCCATTGACGAGTCGCCGCCATCCTCGCCAAAAATCTTGACGAATCCGCCGAACGGCAGAGCGTTTATACTGTAAACCGTTTCGCCTATTTTTTTGCTCCAAATTTTCGGCGGCAAACCGAAACCGAATTCTTCAACCAATAAGCCGAATTTTTTGGCAGCTAAAAAATGTCCGGCTTCATGGACTAAAATCAAAATTGATAAAAATATTATGACGAAAATGATTCCTATGAGCATATTATTCTTCTATTTCTTTTATTTTTTTATCTAACATCGCTTCAATATCGCCATTCGCTT
>JBBTVF010000075.1:0-3973 GCA_038063335.1 Patescibacteria group bacterium | reverse complement strand
TCTTCTATTTCTTTTATTTTTTTATCTAACATCGCTTCAATATCGCCATTCGCTTTATCAACGGCTTTTTGAATTTGCTCTTTTAGCTTAAATTTTTGGTCTTCGGTAATCTCTCCGCTTTCTTCCTGTTGGCTTATTTTTTTATTTTCTTCATCGCGCAAATGCCGGATTTTAATCTTCGTTTCTTCAGACTCCTTTTTAACCACTTTTATTAATTCTTGCCGGCGTTCGGCTGACAGCGGCGGTAAATTAATTCTTATTAAATTGCCGTCGGTATTGGCGCTCACGTTTAAATTTGACGATTCAATCGCTTTGGCGACAATGGAAACCGCTTGCTTATCCCAAATTGAAATTAAAATTTCTCGCGGCGGATTAACGCTGATTGAGCCCACTTGTTTTATCGGCATTTTTTGCCCGAAATAATCAACTGAAATGTCCTCTACCAATTTCGGCGAAGGCCGACCGCCGCGAACAGCGACAAACTGATTTTTCAAATATTCCAAAGATTCTTTAATTTTTAATTCTAAATCCTGCATCATTCTTTTATTCGCATTATTTGTTTTAAATTAGCATTATTCGCAATTACTTTACTTAAATACATCTATAATTGAAGCGAATAAATGTTGCGGCACGCTTAATATCGCAATAATAATTTCCGGCACGTTTTTCAAATAGCCCTTAAAAAAAGCGGCTAAAAATCCTCCCCAAACTATTATTAAAACCGCGATAGGCATTTTAGTTGCAATTTTTTATTTGTATTGAACCTTTTAATTAAAGTTAATCGCTTTAACGCCTCTTTTAATTTACTAATATTCTTCACCGGATCTTTCCTCAACTCGACGATTAAACTTTTAAAATATTCGTCTATTCTATCCTTTTCTATAATTTCTTCAAGCCCCATTTTTAATATTGAAGCGTCCGCCTTTTTTGGCGCCGCTGTTTCCGGGAAATAAATTTTCTGCAAACGCGACGCCAAAGGAGGTAAAAGAGAACTTTCATCTTTGGCGATAAAAATAAGCAAACTGCCTTCCGGTGAATCTTCAACGATTTTAAGAGTTGCGTTTTGCGCCTCGGGGGTCAAACTGTCGGCATCTTTGATTATCACCGTTCTTTTTTTGGATAAAACCGGTTTTTGATAAAGGAAACTTCCGATTTTTTTTGATTCATCAATTCCTATTATTCCTTTTTCATCGGGCGAAATCACAAAACATTCTTCCAGAATATTTTTTTCCAAAAGTTTAAATTCTTTATTTTCTAAATAATTCGCCAACGATAAAGCAAAAATTATTTTCCTTTCGCTCGCTTCGCCGAAAAAAAGATAGGCGTGGGATAATTTATCAACATCGGCTAATTTTTTAAAAATATAAATTTTATCTTGATTCATTTATAATTATTTTAACACAATAAAAAATTTAAGAAATAAAATTAATACTCATAATTTATTGTGATATTATTTAAAGAAAAGGCACAAAAAGCATTTAATATCTTATTATAACAATACCCGAACCGCCGGAACCGCCATTTCCAGATGCTCCGGGATTACCGCCGCCTCCGCCGCCAGTATTAGGACTTCCATTGTTGCCAACGCTTCCGCCGCCGCCCGTTCCTCCTGCGCCAGCATGAGCGCCTCCACCTCCGCCGCCATAAGTTATAGACGCTCCGGAGATAGAACTCGTATAACCACTTCCGCCATTGCCGCCTGACGGACCTCCGTTTTGAGTAGCTCCGCCGCCGCCACCGCCAGAAGACCAGCCTCCCGCTCCTCCATTATAACCCTGACCCGGAGTACCCAAACCGCCCGTAGAATAACCGCCATAATTATCTTGCCTACCGCCGCCGCCGGAGCCGCCATTTCCGCCGGAAGAATAAGTTGCATCCCAATCTCCGCATTGAGGACTCGCGCCATAACCTCCACCAAGCGCAGTTAAATTAAGAGCTGTTGAATTTTGTCCCGAAGAACCATTGCCATAACTAACACTTAACCCGCCTACACCTCCTCCGCCTACGGTTATCGCATATGATTGACTTGTGACATTTGTAGTTGTTGCTATAACACCGCCAGCGCCGCCTCCGCCGCCCATACTGTTACAGCCGCCCCCCCCTCCACCCCCACCAGCCACAACAAGGGTTTCCACACTCCCGCTGCCAGTAACTGTAAAGGTTCCACTGGTAGCGAAGGTATGGATAGTGTAAGAACCATCTGTTGTTATTGTTCCGCCCGTAGCAATAATCGCCGTAGACGTAGACCCTCCTCCGGAACTCTCCCATAAGGCAAGGTTAGAGCCTATTTCAAATCTGGCGGAATCTGAACCTCCGTCAGTTTGGGCAATGGGAAGGTATTTGGCTGATTCTATTTTGGCGGTTAATACCCAGGAACCGGGGATATAGGAGTAATAGTAGGTATTGTTGTTAGTGGGGTCTACGGGGAGGATGGATAAAGAAGAACCTGCTTGGGTAGAGGGGAAGTTGACGGGTATCCAGCCAGTGCCATCTACTTTTCTGTAGGTTGATTCGGGTTTGCAGGCATAAGTCCAGCCTCCCGTTAACGTGGGAAGGTTGGAATATGAGGAACAGGTGGTACTGGAATCAGGGAGGGAGAGATAGACGACTGAGGAGGTGCCGTAATCAAGGGTGCCTGAATTGAAGGTGTAGAATCTGACGGCGTCATCCAGGGTTTGGATTTCCGATAATCTTTTGGCGTCTCTGGATTGTTTAAGGAGTTCCGCGGGGTTGAGGACATATACTACTACCGTAGCTAAGGTTGATAATATACCTATGACGATGAGAATTTCGAGGAGGGTGAAGGCGGAAATCAAATTCCTATTAAAAATTTTTATTAAATTATTGCGACTAATCATGTTATTATTTTTTTACTTATCAGCCTTTAAGCTATCTCTTATTTAACAACGTTCTCTTGTATGTATCCAGATGGGTTAAAATTATGCCGGAACCGCGAGCAACGCAAAACAACGGCTCTTCGGCAACATAAGCGCTAACGCCAAAAATCCTTTTGAAAAATTCCGGCAAATGCATAATCTGCGAACTGCCGCCGGATAAAATAATTCCTTTTTCCATCACATCGGCGACAAGTTCTGGAGGAGTTTCGTTAAAAACTTTTTTAATCGCCACCACGATTTCCATCAAATAAGGATTAATAGCTTCGGCAATTTCATTTGAATTAATAAGAACGTCTTTCGGCATTCCGGTAATTAAATCCCTTCCCCTCACTTGACAGCTTAATTTATTTTTCATCGGTAAGGCCGAACCGATTTCAATTTTAATATTTTCAGCCGTCTGTTCGCCAATCGCAAGCGAATGTTTCTTTTTCAAATAATCGGCTATCGCTTGGTCAAATTTGTTACCCGCTATTCTCACACTTGCCCAAGAAACAATGCCGCCTAAAGAAATTATCGCCACCTCCGCGGTGCCGCCGCCGATATTGACAACCATATTTCCGGAACGGGCGTTAATGGAAATACCGGCTCCCAAAGCCGCCAGAATAGGCTCTCTGATAATATACGCTTCTTTAGCGCCGGCTTCTTTCGTGGCGTTAATAATCGCTCTTCTTTCCGTTTGGGTTATGCCGGCCGGAGCCGAAACAACCACATCAGGCCTTATAATATTAAACTGGCCGATTGCCGAAGAAATAAAATATTTCAACATCGCTTTGGTAATATAATAGTCCGCGATAACACCATCTCTAAGTGGCTGATACGGCCTGATGTCGTCCGGCGTCCTGCCAATCATTTCTTTCGCTTCTTTGCCAACCGCCAAAACGGAATTCTCCGGCATGCTTAAAGCCACGATTGTCGGTTCGTTAATGATAAAACCGCGTCCCGGAACAAAGACCACCGTATTCGCCGTGCCTAAATCTATACCGATTTTTCTAATAAACAAAATAGTTTATAAAGTTATAAAGTTATAAAGTTATAAAGTAAAATACTTTAAAAACTTTACAAACTTTATGAACTTT
>JBBTVF010000074.1:0-5409 GCA_038063335.1 Patescibacteria group bacterium | reverse complement strand
GCCAAAGAAAACCATTGATTTCTGGGAACGCCGCGCGCTTCGCGCGATTGTAGTGTGAGGTTGGAAAAAGACGAAGCCGAAGATTTTTGGAGAGAAGATTTTTTTGGAGGGGAGGTCGAAGACGTTAGATATAACACTTGCCCCACCCTCCCGTTCGCGCGCAATATCCCCGCCGTGGGGAAAAGGGGAACGGCGGGGATGCTCCCTAGAACGGAATCAATTTTTATCAGGAACAAAATACAGTGCTACGGAGTTCATACAGAATCTTTTACCAGTAGGTTGTGGCCCATCGTCAAACACGTGACCAAGATGCGAACCGCAAGTATCGAGGACTTCAATTCTATCGTCCAAAAGTCTGGTTTCTTTACGCAGTACCAGTGCATCTTCAGATATCGGTGCGGAGAAACTTGGCCAGCCAGTACCAGAGTCATATTGCTGTTCTGACCTAAAAAGTGGTTTATCACAACCAACGCTATAGTATGTTCCTTTTCGTTTTTCGTGATTAAGCTCACCAGAAAATGGAGCTTCCGTTCCGGCTTCTCTCAAAATGTGGTACTGCTCGGGAGTCAGAATTTCTTTCCATCGATCTTTCGTGGTGATGCTATCCGACACACTTTTTATTGGAGTTGATGTTTCTTGTTTATAATAAACAGTGCCACCCATCACCAGCAAAAATGCCACTAAGATAAAAGAAAATATTTTTGTAGATAGGTGTTCAAAAATATTCATATACTCTTATTTTAAATAACTATCAAACCAGATGGCATGACAGGTATAACCGCCTTTATTTTTCTGTAAATAATCTTGATGATAGGATTCTGCTTTACAGAAAGTTCCAAGCGGTTCCAAGGTTGTCACAACCGGATCCTTCCAGCGTTTTGAATTGTTCACAATATTGATAAAGTTTTCACCTTCCTTTTTTTCCTCTTCGCTTCCATAGAAAATAGCCGAGCGATATGATGTTCCTCGGTCGTTTCCTTGTTGATTGAGTGTGGTTGGATTATGAATCTGAAAGAAAAAATCTAGAAGTTTTTTGTATGATGTTTTAGTTGAGTCATATTCAATCTCCACAGCCTCGGCATGGCCCAGATGATTTTCATATGTCGGGTTTTCATTTTTCCCACCTGTATAGCCGACCTCGGTATCTATTACTCCAGGCTGAGTTCTAATTAAATCCTCAAGTCCCCAGAAACATCCACCAGCCAGTACGATTTTCTTGTTCATATTATTTTTTATTAAAGTCCTCAAAACATACTGAATTCATGCAATATCTTTTTCCTGTTTTTGTTGGACCATCATCGAAAACATGACCGAGATGTGAATTACAAACTGCGCATACCGTCTCAGTTCTTTTCATTCCATGAGAAGCATCCTCGATGTTTTTTACAGCTCCAGGCAAGGCTTCATCGAAACTTGGCCAACCGGTGCCAGAGTCAAACTTTGCCCCAGCTTTAAAGAGCGGGTTGCCACAGGCCGCGCATTTATAAAAACCATCTTTATCAGGATGAATTAGTTTTCCAGAAAAAGGTGCTTCTGTACCTTTTTCTCTCAAAACTTCGTATTGTTTTGGTGTTAATTTTTTCTTGAATTCTTCTTCATTTTTAGGTATATCATTGTTCATATATTTTTATTTGTTTATCCAAACGTAAACGTAAAGGCTTGTAATCCCGCTTTTGGTATCACGATACGAAGTATATGTCTTCCATAGTCAGCATCTTGGATGAGTGGGTAGAGTGTTTCGTTCATAATGATTACTTTCTTTACAAACACGTCGTCTTTGTAAATTTCAACCTCAATTCCTTCCGCTGATCCTGCGGTTATGTAGACATTTTTTGCTTCGTAGTTAAAAATAATACTTCCCACACTTTTGCTTTCAGCATATTCAGAAGTCATATTCCATGTACCACCAAGATAAAGTTTATTGGAAGAAATTGAGGGAGGAACTAAAAGAATTTGCTCACCTGTACGACCTGCGGTACCGTTTGCAAGGTATTCATTTCTCGCTGATCCAAAATATATTTCTGGACTTTTTACCTTGCCAGATTCCACGGATACAACATTTTCGGGCTTTGATATATTTGAGGACACCTCCAAATTCATATCTAACCTATCTGCCCGTTCTCTAAGAGCTTTTTGTATAGCGACTTCTGCTTCTTTATATTGACCTTCTCCAGCATGGTCATAGACAATAAACCCATCTATATCTATAAGGTATTTCCTAGGCCAGTATTGATTTTTATATGCATTCCATGTAGAAAAATCATTATCAAGTACCACAGGATATTTTATACCAAAATCTTTTACAGCTTTTTCTACATTCTTTTGAACTTTTTCAAAAGAAAATTCTGGAGTGTGAAGACCGATAATAACAAGCCCCTCATCTTCATATTCTTTATACCATTCGTTTAGATATGGAATGGTGCGTTGGCAATTTATACAGCTATAAGTCCAAATGTCTAATAGTACAACTTTTTTACCCTTAAATTCGCTTATAGTTATAGGTAAATTATTTGTATTTATGAAACCATCGGGAGTGCTGATGTCAGGCGCTAAAATAAATTTTCTATTTTTCTCTTCGATGCTCAAAAAGGACTCTTTACCCATCTCAGCTTTGTCTGTCACTTCAGTATTTACATCTGTGCTTGAAGTGTCATCTATACTTACGTCTTTTTTATCATTTTTTTCTAACAATTTTTGCTCAATCTTTGTAACATCTAAAAATCCTGCATCAAGTAGATTAATCTGAAGTTTTTTGTCATATCCAGAAATGATGGCTATGGCGACTAAAATAAAAATGACTCCGAATATCTTTTTAAACCATCCTCTAGGATCTGAAACTTTGCCGATTTTCGCCATAATACGTTCACCTAAAAGAGCGACGACTATAAGGGCAAGCGATAATCCTAAAACATAAGTAAAAAGATAGACGATTCCTAAGAAAAACGAAACGGGTAAGACTGTCGCTAAGATAACAAAGTATGTCGGACTACAAGCAGAAAAAATAGGTCCAAGTGATGCGCCTATGATCACATCTCCCCAGACACTATTCTTTTGATATCCTTTTGTTAATACTTTATTTGATTTAATACTTAAAGTATTTGCAAAAGAAAATTTTTCCCATAGATTTGGAAAGACCATCGTCAGACCAAACAAGAAAATAATCCCACCAGAAATCCACTTCCAGAAATCCTGTGGAATATCAATCAACAAAGAACTTGCTTTAAGAAGCAGTGTGAACAATATGACCGAAACTCCAAGCGATGCCACAACCACAAAAAGTCTTCTCCTGCTTGGGGTAGTATCCGTAATCGAATGACCGATAATAACAGGAAGTAACGGCAGAATACACGGCGCAAGCACCGTGAGTATTCCGGCGATAAATGAGATCAGGAGAAGCAACATGTTATTTTACTTCTACTACAAGCGCAGAAAGTGTTGGACTACCACTCCACTTTTTTATTAGATTTCCGTCTTTATCAACTTGCACAAATGTATGCTGGTAGGTAACGCCGTACTTTTGTTTGAGCGCAGTAGAATTATCGTAATTCACATCAAGAATAGCTAGGCTTGAAGGAATTTTTGAAAGATTCGCTTTAATGTCTGCATCTACTGCTCTACAAGTCGGACACCAACTTGCTCTGAAAAATAAAACTACATCGTGAGTAGCGGAGGCGAGAGCCACTTTTTCTGGGGCATAAGCTTCGTATGAACCTGCCTTCATCATCGTGTCGCCCTTGTCCATCATGCTTGTTTCCTCTTTTTTCATCATACTATCGGTCTTTGTAGCATCGGTTTTCATCATTGCATTTTCCTCATCCTTTTTGGTCATTGCTGGAAATCCGTCTTTTGATAGATTACCACCAGAAACAAAAATCTTTGCCTCATCTTTTGACTTATGTACCATAATTGCAAGGGGTAATTTCGTACCAAGCGTCTCTAACGATACATCAAGAATAGTTTCTGCTTTTCCATTTACTACAGCACTTAAGGGGTATACAATGGCACCTGGCGTTAAGCTTGTACCCGTATGAATATGAGACGGCTGTGGAACACCAACGACACCCCCAGAAATTTCAACAACTACCTTCGTTTTTCCGCTCATATCGCTGAATGTCGCCTTACCTGTCTGTCCAGAATCGTTCAATGCGCCTATTGAAATAACGATGTCCTTTGTCATCATTACTCCATTGTCTTTTTTCATTACACCTTCTTCAATCTTGACCATAGCATCGTTTTTGACTGACGACTCCTGTCTCGTGGCGAAATAAGAAACTCCGCCGATTACCGCAACCAATGCAACTATTCCTATAATCATAGGCAATGCAAAACCTTTTTGTGAATTATTGTTTGTCATATTATTTTTTTAATTAATTATATTTTCGACTTAATTTGAGTATAGAGTAATTAAAAAACAATGTAAAGCCGACTTTACATT
Source organism: Patescibacteria group bacterium (assembly GCA_038063335.1). GTDB lineage: Bacteria > Patescibacteriota > Minisyncoccia > UBA6257 > UBA9933 > JAJYWO01. Next base: position 974 of record JBBTVF010000074.1, on the reverse strand, counting down.
GTTTCTGTGGATAACTTTATTTAAAGATTTCTGTCACTCCAGAAACGAGTAACGATTTTAATAACTATCATCACTATCAAAGCAACTACTAACCACGGGTCTATTTTGTGTGAGTACCCTTGTATCACAATACCAAGCATAAGAATTGCTGATCCAGCGAGAAACGCGTTTCGTCCGGCAAGTGAACGATTTACATCATCACGCTCGTCAAATGCTTTTTCTTTCAAAATAAAACTTGCAAATATACCAAAGAGAACCAGAAGAATAGCCAGTATACCCATCACTATCATGTCTGGCATCCAAAAATGAAAAGGGTTAAGAAGCAAAATCGCCAGGACAATCAGTGTGAGAGGTATAATTATTTCTTTTGTGATTTTATTTTTCATAAGATATTTTAAAAATATGTTCGACCGGTAACTTAAAGTAGTCAGCGATCTTAAGTGCAAGTGATACAGATGGAGTATAATTTCCTTTTTCAATCGCAATGATTGTTTGGCGACTCACTTTTAGTTTTTCCGCAAGTTCTTCCTGCGTGATACTTTTTTGAGTCCTTAATTTATTCACTTCATTTGAAATATATTCTTGCATAATCTGTAATGTAAGTTTACATAATCAAATAAAAATGTCAAATTGACTTTACATTATTAACTTCTAAATTTTTATTTCAAAAGTTCGCTACTGGAAATCCCCAAAGCATTAGCGATCTTTTCCAAAGTCGAAAGAGTAGGATTCATACGGCCATTCTCAATGTTGCTGATATATGCTCTATCCACGCTCAAAGCAGTCGCAAGGTCTCCTTGCGACAAGTTCTTTTTCAAGCGTAATTTTCTTAAGTTTTCACCAAGTTTTTTACCTGTTGCCATAGATATATAATAGGGAAACTTGCATTCTTTTGCAAGAGTGCAGTATAATGCATACATGCCCGCCCCAAATTCCCCCAAAACAAAAAGAGGAGCAAATGGAAAATTCCTCCC
>JBBTVF010000073.1:0-1065 GCA_038063335.1 Patescibacteria group bacterium | reverse complement strand
ATACCGGTCCGACAGGTTCCGGAAAAACAACCACGCTTTACGCTTTTTTAAAACACAAAAAAACTTCCGAAATAAAAATAATCACCATTGAAGACCCGATTGAATACCATCTTGAGGGCATAGAGCAGACGCAAGTTAACGATGAGGCCGGCTATAGTTTTGCCAATGGACTGCGTTCATTAATGAGGCAGGACCCAGACGTTATTTTAGTCGGTGAAATGCGCGATAAGGAAACGGCCGAAATTGGCATTCAAGCCGCTTTAACCGGTCATTTGGTTTTTTCTACCATTCATGCCAATTCCGCCGCCGCCGCTATCCCCCGGCTTTTAGATCTTAATGTTAAACCGACCAGCATCGGACCGGCCTTGAATTTAATAATTGCCCAAAGGCTGATAAGAAAACTTTGTCAGAATTGTAAAATTCCAATGGAAATTTCGGATGATTTGCGTATTAAGATTGAAAAATTTTTAAACGCATTGCCTCAGCGGGTTAATAAAGAAAATTTTAAAGAAATTAAAATTTTCAGCGTCAAAGAAAACGGCTGCGAAAAATGCAATAATTCCGGCTATAAGGGAAGGGTTGCTGTTTATGAATTGCTTTTAAACGACCCGGAATACGAAAAATTATTAAAAGGAGATACAGATGTTAAATTAGCGTCTCATAAAGAACTGGAAGAATTGATTCTTCAGCAGTCGGGCGAATCCGCCATTAAAAAATTCAGCCGCGAACAAGGAATGGTAACTATGCAGGAAGACGGAATTTTAAAAATTATTTCCGGAATCACCGATTTTGAAGAAGTGGAGTCCGCGACAGGAACGATAAATGGCTTTCTCTAAATTTTCAAGGCGAAGCCGCAGAAAATTTAGTTAGAAAACCTTTGCCCTGTTAAATAATCTTAAATTTATAACAGTGAATTTAAGATTAAAATTTAAAGAAATTTTATTTAACAGGGTGCTCAAATTTATGGTAAAATTTAATCTCGCCTTGCTCATAAAATTTAAATAAATTTGGCAAAAACCGCTTGGTTCTGTGGGCACTTTTTAAAACTCCCACTGTAATGGCAAG
>JBBTVF010000072.1:0-5517 GCA_038063335.1 Patescibacteria group bacterium | reverse complement strand
AAAAGAATATTGTCTCGGAATTTTTTTATTAAGAAAACTAAGCATGATTTTTTTAACGCGAAATCTTTAATTTTTTTTCTCAACTATCAAGATTGCTCGAGTAGTCGAGTCAATTGGAGAAAAAAAGTTAATCAGTTTGTCAAAAATGGTGACAAAAAATTCCATAGCCATTCCGCTATATTTATTCGCCATAATTTTACGAGTAATTTTCCCCAAAAATCTAACCCAGGGCACTTTTTCCCCATAAGAAATATTGAGCCAATTATAGGTTGGTTCGTATTGAATAAAAGTGGTTCCAAATTTAACCACTTTATTTATTTTAAAATTGTTTTTTTTAAGGCGCTCAATCGCTTTTGAAAGGGATTCTAATCCAATATGTTTATCAATATCAATAAAGCCGCGCTTGTAAGCTTTTTGATCGCGTAAAGCGAAGCGCGTTAACCAATTATTTGAAAGAGCGTCAAATTGTAAAATTAATTTTCCTTGAGGTTTTAAAACGCGATAGGCTTCTTTTAAAAATAATTCTTTATCGCTGGGTAAAAGATGTTCAAAGATATAGCTACCATAAATTATGTCAAAAAAAGAATTTTGGAAAGGGAGATTTATTACATCAGATTGAACAACGGCTTCATAAAAGTCTTTTGCTTCTAAAAGCGATCCCATGGAAATGTCTAAGCCGACGGCGCGAGCATATTCCCCCAACCATTTTATTCCGCCGGCGCAGCCGATATCTAAAATGCGGTCACCGGGCTTGGTATTTTTTTTTATTTCTCCCAAAATTCCGCTTTGAATTAAATTAAAGAAGGCCCAATTTTTAACCGGGTTTTTACCGGGCATGTAATGTATTTGGCGCGTATAGACATTTTCGTAGAATTTATCATTGCTGTCTAAAAAGCGAATTATTTCTTTTTCGATATGGTATTTTTTATCGCATTTTTTACATTCGGCGTAATTTTGACTCCAATTAAGGGCAGATTTACAGTTTGGGCAGACGATTATTGAGAAATATTTGTTATTTTCCGTCATAAAATTAAGTTTATCTGATATTGAAAGAAAAGGGAATATAATTTAAACTATTAAATATGGGCCAAAAATATTTTGTTTCTATTTGTATTCCGAGTTATGACCGGCCGCATACTTTATACCGGTTGCTTAAAACAATCGATGTTCAAAATGCCGGCGAGGTGGAAGTGGTGATTTGCGAGGATTTCAGCTCTAAAAGAAATGAAATCAGGGAGCAGGTGGAAAATTTCAAAAAAGAAACGGAGTATGCCGTGGTTTACAAAGAAAACGAAGAAAATCTTGGATATGATAAAAATTTGAAAGAACTTATCAGAAACGCGAGTGGTAAATGGATTGTTTTTATGGGAGACGACGATGTTTTTACAACCGGCGCTTTGGACAAATTTATTCCATTTCTAAAACAATATAACGAACTTGGTTATGTTTTGCGGGCGCATGATACGGTTCATGAAAATGGCCAGATTGAAAAATTTCGGTATTATGCCGGCGAAAAATTTTTTGAGCCGGGAGCGGAGACATTTGCCGAGCTTTTGCGCAAAAGCGTTTTTATATCAGGTTTTACCATAAAGCGAGATTTGGTATTGCCTTATTTGGGGGTCGGCGATTTTGACGCTACCGCCCTTTTCCAAATTTATCTTCTTGGAGAGGTAATTATGAAACATAAATCCGCTTATTTTGACGAGTCTTTGACGCGAGAAATAGAAAAAAGGGATTACCGCAAAGATGAAAAGTATTTTGATCATAAAACCAAGAAATTTATTCCCCGGCAAATTACTCTGGATGTTTCAATTTCGTTTTTGAGCGGGTATGTAAAAATTACGGAGTTTATTGATAAAAAATACGGGATAAACAGCATTGGTTTGTTTAAAAAAGACATGTCCAAATATTTTTATCCGAGCTTGTCGGTGCACAGGGATAAGGGTTTGAAAACATTTTTGCGATACGTAAAAATGATTAACAAGCTGGGTTTTAACATAACGTTTTATTATTATCTATATATATTTTTTCTTGCTGTTTTTGGCAGAAAAATTTGCGATTACGGAATTACGATGATTAAAAAAATATTAAATAAAACACCAAAATTATGATGATGAAAAGCGAAAGCCGCGCTATGCGGCTGTTTAAAAAAATAGGCCTTGGTTCAATCGCTTGGTCGTTGCGCCGACTTTATTGTCCGGTAAAAAAAACCGATTTGGTTCTGGAAGTGGGAAGCGGAGGCAATCCTTATTTTAGAGCCAACATACTTTGTGATGCTTATATTGAGACACAAGAAAGATTTTTCACTTCTTTGATTTATGACAGGCCGACAATAATCGCTTTGGCGGAAAATTTGCCATTTAAAGACAATGCTTTTGATTTTGTCATCGCTTCTCATGTTTTGGAGCATTCCTCTGACCCGCAGAAATTTTTAAGCGAATTGCAAAGAGTGGGGAAAGCCGGTTATATTGAAACGCCCGATGCCGTAATGGAGCGATTAACTCATTATACTTTTCACAGATTAGAAATTACTCAAAGGGCGGAAAAGTTGATAATCAAGAAAAAGAAAAATTATATTCAAGACAAGGAATTGGCCGAACTTTTCGATAATAAGGCGATTAAAGTATTCCCCGAGCTTATTTCCAAGCACCCCTTTGATTTTCATATTAGATATTATTGGAGTAAGGATAATGGCGGAATAAAATATAAAATAACTAATCCTAAATATAAATTTGATTGGGATTTGCCAACATTTAAGAAAGAAACGCTAAATAATAAATTTAATCTAAAAGTATTTTTTAAAACACAAATTTTATTTTTAATCAGAAAATTATTTTCTCAGAACAAGAGAAACCGGCAAATTGATATAAGAAAATTAATTCTTTGTGGTCAATGTAAAAAAGACGTTTTTGAACTAAAAGAAGCGCATATTGTCTGTCAAAATTGTAGACAAAAATATCTTGTGTACGGGATTAAATAAATTAGAAATTTTTTATTATGGAACATAACGCTTCAATTGCAGATATAGGATATTTTCTTGAAAAATACGGGGAAAAAAAGAATTTAAAATTATTGGACATCGGATGCTCGGATGGCAAAAAAGCGCTGGGTTTTCTTGCTCAAGAGAAATTTAAAGGGATTGCTTATACGGGTTTGGATTCTGTCTATTGGGATGAGAATAAAGATTTAAAACCAATTTCTTCAAAGCGAAGAATTTTTATATATGGAGATGCCTGCGATTTGCCTTTTTCGGACGAAAAATTTGATTTAGTGATTCTTTCCCATGTTTTTGAACATATCCAAGACAGCGAAAAACTTTGTTCTGAAATTAATCGGGTTGTCAAAAAGGAGGGGAAGATTCTTTTAATTGTTCCGCTTGAAAAGGGAAGCATCGCCGGTTTTATAAACCGTCATAAAAATTTATGGAAATATATAAGAGTTATTTTGAACAATTTGAAAATTTTTCCCTATCGCGCGATTTCTCCGCATATTCAGTTTAAGTCATATAAGGAGTATCTGGATTTTTTTGAGAAGAAGTTTAAAATTGTTGAAAGTTATGCGCGGGGAAGCTTTGAGATGCTTTTTATTTCGGCCATGCATGAAAATCTTATGGGGCTTGGCCGCCAAAAAATAAATTTATCAGAATTAATTAAAAATTATTTCCCGCGCTTTTTCCATAATACTTATAGAAAAAACAGACATTTTAAATTAAACGCCGTTTTTGTTTTAACGCCAATAGAAATTAAAATAAGCCGATGAAAATATTTTCTAAATTTGACATTTTTTCTCTTGGCGCCTCCGCCGTCGCTTATTATTTTATTATTTTTTATTTAATGCCTTTTTTAGCCCTTTTGGGGGCGTCTATAAAATTTATTCCGGCAAGTTCAATCATTCCGTATAAAGCTTTAGGGTATGCGACTGTCGGACTTGTTTTTTTTATTATCGGCTATTTCAATAAATTTTCTTTTTTTATCAGCAATAAACCGCCAAATCCTTTAAAAAGTGAATGGAATTTTATTCGAGCTCCTTGGATTTTCGGGATTGTTTTTGTTTTTGGATTTATAATTAAAACTTTTAGAATATTTGGCGGAGGATACTATCATTTAAAAGCGAGTCCGTCCTTTGCGCAGGGGCCATTTTATAATTTAATAGGAACGCTTGATTGGCTGTCCTATATTGCTTTGGCCATCGCTTTTATAATTTATTTTCACTTTAAAAAAATAGGAGATAATCGTTATAAAATTTGGCGCGTTGTGGCTTGGGGAAGTTTATTTTTGGAAATGCTTTATGCTTTGCCGTCTTGCGGCAGAATGGCGGCCATCACGCCTTTTGTAATTTATTTAATTATTCGTTGGTATATTTGGAAAAGAAATTTTTGGAATGTTTTGTTTGTGGCGGGCATAATAACGCTTTTTGTATTTCCGATAGGAAATGCCTGCCGGCACCCAAAAGCCTTAATTGATTATCAAACAACTTCTGTAATTGCTCAAAAATCTTCGGTGTCTTTAGTTTTAAATTCAGGCAGATTCGCGGCGGATAGTTTTTTGTCAAGAATAAATCAGTCGGCGGTTCTTTCCGCGATTATAAATCATCCGCAGCCATTGGAATACGGAAAATCTTTTAAAGAAATTTTGCTGGTTTTTAGCCCGCCGAGATTTATATGGAAGGATAAGCCGCTTAGCATTAACGCAAGCAGCAATGATTTTGGGCATCGTATAGGCGTTTTAGCAGATGACGACCGCATAACGGGCGTAGGGCCTACAGTGGTGGGATATTGGCTTATAAATTTTGGATTAGCGGGAGTGGTTTTTGGGATGTTTTTAATGGGAATGCTTTTTAGATTAATATATGAGTATCTTATAAAACGCACCGAGACATCTCTTTCCGGAGTTATGATATATAGCGTTCTTTGGGTTCAGATTATTAAGGGGATGGAAGATTGGATTGCGCCGGTGTATGTCGGCGTGATCAGAACATTCGTTATTTTACTGGCAATAAATTTTTTAATGTCAACAAAATTATTTTTTAAAAAATGAAAATTCTTCACATTGTTCCGTCTTATATTCCGGCCTATCGTTATGGAGGGCCGATTGAAAGCGTTCATAATTTAAATGCGGCTTTGGTTAAAAATGGAGTTGAGGTGACGGTATACACGACCAATATTGACGGGTCAAATGATTTAGGCGCGTCAATCGGCGAGCCGGTTATAAAAGACGGCGTGAAAATTTTCTATTTTAAGAGTTCGTTTCCTCGGGCGTGGTTTTATTCGCGCGATTTGCGCAAAGCTTTGGCTCAAAGCGGACAGCAATTTGATATTTTTCACATTACTTCTACTTTTCTTGCTGCGTCAACTCTAGGAGCCTACTACGCGAAAAAATTTAAAAAACCATATATTATTTCTCCCAGAGGCAATCTTATGTTGAGCCCGTTAGGAAAGAAAAATTTGAAAAAATCTATCTATAATTGGTTGATTGAAAAGAAAAATTTGCGAGATGCCGACGCGATACATTTCACCAC
>JBBTVF010000071.1:0-1124 GCA_038063335.1 Patescibacteria group bacterium | reverse complement strand
GCGTGCGCCGAATAGCCACTGATTGATTTCACTTTACAGTTCACCGCCACATCCTCGCCGAAAATCCTCACGCTTTTCGCGCCCTCTAAAATCTGCCTCCCCAAAGAACCCTGCGCCTGATAACCGATGAACAAAATCGCGCTTTTCGGGTCGGACAAATAACGCATTTCATGATGCAGAATTCTGCCGCCCTGCGACATTCCACTGCCAGCAACGATAATTTTTGATCCCTTAACATTATTAATTTCTTTTGATTGTTCAGTAGTAAGGGTTAATTTTAACCCCGGAAAATCAAAAATGGCATCGCCTTTTTTTATTAAGGTCAGCGATTCTGTATCAAAATAATCCGAATTTTGAGAATATTTTTTATAAACCGTTGTGAGTTTTATCGCTAATGGACTATCAATAAAAACCGGCACGCGCGGAATCCTACCGTTTTCAACAAATTCATTTATCTCATATAAAAGGTCTTGGGTGCGCTCCATGGCAAACGCCGGAATCAAAAGCGTTCCGCCCGCTTTTACGGTTTCTTCTATAATATCTTCCAAAATATCCTTTCTGATTTCCAAATCTTTATGCAAACGATTACCGTAAGTGGATTCAATTAAAACATAATCCGTTTCCGGCAAAGCTTCCGTGTCTTTCACTATTGGCGTGGCGATATTGCCAAGGTCTCCGGAAAAAACAACTTTCCCCCCGGTTTTAATTTCTCTAATAAGAAGAAACGCTGAACCAAGAATATGTCCGGCGTCAAAAAACTCAATTTCAAAATCTTTAACGCGGATTTTCTGATGATATTTAATTCCCTCCCATAATTTTATCATTTCATTAACGTCATCTATCGTGTAAATCGGAGGGCGATTTCTTTTTTCGGCTTCTTTGCTTAAAATTCCCTCTGAATCAATTAGCGAATATTCGCTAAAATCTTTTGTTGGACCGGTTGAAAAAATTTTTCCGCGAAAACCGTGTTTATAAAGTTTCGGCAAGCGACCGATATGGTCAATATGAGCGTGCGTAATAAAAACCGCGTCAATTAATTTCGGTTCATAAAGAAATTTTTCAAAATTAAGATTGTCGCAAAAAGACGAACCCTGGAAAAGTCCGCAGTCAACTAAAATTTTCGC
>JBBTVF010000070.1:0-3468 GCA_038063335.1 Patescibacteria group bacterium | reverse complement strand
GGCCGCGAAATTAAATGTTCACCGATAATGTCACGGCAAGATAAATCAACCAAATCCCAATTATTGACAACTGAAATATTTTTTATGTAAAAATGAAAAATTTGTTCCTTTAGAACTTTAAAACTTTTAAACTTTGAAACTTTTTTATATCGATTAATAAGAATAATTAATCCCGTGAGCCGCTCCTCGTGAATTTTACTTTTTAAAAGTTTTTGAATTTCTTTAAGCGGTAATTCGGCAAACTTGCGCGCAATTTTTCTTTGCTCAGGAACAACAACGCCAAGAAAAACATCACCTTCACCATATTCTCCCTTTCCGGTCTTAAAAAACCGCGCGAGAATTATTTTTTTCTTTTTATCCGCCACATCTCGTAAATTTTTTTTAATAGCATTTAAAAATTTGTTTTTCATCGTAAAATTTTTGAAATTTTTCCGGTTAAATCAATTAACTTTGACGGCTTTGAAACGAGATTGCCTTTATTAAGATAAAAAACTTTATCTCCAAAATATTTTTTCGCTTCTTTTATATTTTTAGCCGGTTTACACCCTTCCAAATTAGCGCTGGGAGCCACTAGTGGTCCGGAAATTTTAAGAATACTTTGTAATTCTTTATTTCTTGGCATTCTAAAAGCGATTGTTTTTATTCCGCGATGAAGATAAACGAATTTTTTTAAAGAACATTTTAAAATTACGCTCACTTTGCCGGGCCACACTTTGGCTAAAAATTTTTTCTGACTGCTGGAGATTTTTACGCCAAACTTTTTTAAATCGTCAATATTTTCAATTAAAACAATAACCGGTTTTTTAGGGTTTCTTTTCCTTAATTTATAGATTTTTTCAACGGTTTTTCTGTTAAAAGCCGAGCCGCAAATTCCGTAAATGGTGTCAGTCGGAATCACGCCAACCGCGCCGCCTTTTAAAAGTAGAGCCGCTTTCGCCGATTGTTTAAACATTAAAACGCAGTTTATTATAAATTAATTTTATCGCTGATATAAATTCTTTTTTTATTTTCTTCTTTTCCGATCTCCTCTAATCACTACCGCTCCGCCATTTTTAATAATTTTATACAAAAGATAATATCCCGGAGTTTCTAATTTTCTTTCAAAACCTATTTTCTTAATCTCTTCCAGGGGGATATTTTCTATTCCTTTATATTTTTGTTTAAGATTCTCACCATCTTTTATGGCTTGCTGTTCTGCTATAAAAAGCTTTTTATCTTCTTTATTAAAGACTATTTTAAATTCTCTCCCCTTTAATCGAAATCCTTCTATTATGCGTCGTTGATCTTTTAATCTACTTTTGCCCTTAGGCATCTTTTTTATTTCTAAACCGGAAAGCAATTCTTTCCCAAATTTATCTCCTAATTCTTTAATATACTTTTTCTTATTTATATCATTAAATTTAATCTTATCGCTATTATATTCCGATATTTCATTAATTTTTTCTAAAGTAATAAAATGCGCTCGATAATTTTCTTCACCGTCAACTTCTCCACTATATTCTTTAATAATTTTAAAACCTAAATTTTTAATAAGTTTTTCAAATTTTTCAAAATTTGCAAATTCAATATTGTGCACTTCGCTTATTATGCCCCGCCCACCGATTTTTAAAACTCTGTTCATCTCAGCTAAAACTTGCAATCTCTCATAATTTTTCTTATAAATTTTAATCGGTTTAGTCTGATGAAAAGCAAAACTGATATTATAATAATCAACCGACCCGCCCCTTACCGGTAAATCTAAATAGCTTGACTTAAAAGTTCTTCGCTTATCCAAGGTTTCTTCAAAATGTTTCTCATTTATGTCTAAACTGTACATTCGACCATTTAATTCTTTGGGCGCATAACGTTTAAGCATTTCTGGACCGGAAGCAATATCTAATATTCTCATATTTTCCGGAGTAATTTTTGGTTTTTCATTCATCATATGTGTAATTAAAGAAGCGCTCACGCGGGCATTATTGCCTTGATAAGTGAGGCCCCCTAATCTTTTATATAATTCCGCATAACTGCTCTTTTTTTCTTCAGGTAAACTTTTAAACCATTCGTCTCCTGCTTCCCAGCCCTCACCAAAATGTAACATTAGTTTTTCCCAATCATTCATATAGTCCCGAGAAAGTTCTTCGTTAGTTTCTATGTCATTCCTTCGGCTTCGAGAATCTTTTTCTAAAAGTATATTTTCCGCCCTAGTCCTATCTATACCCTTAAGCAATTTTTCAATAGCTCGCTCCTTAGCATTAATATATCTTCGAATACCTTCTTCAATTGTTCCGCTTGTCATTAAAGTTTTTACAGTCAACGGTCCTTTTAGTCCCTCGCGATAAGAACGTCCTTGTTGTTGCCGTTTCTCATATTTACTCCAGGGTTCGTTATAAAAAATTTGTTCATCCGCGCCAGAAAAATCCACTCCCACGTCCGCTGTTTGACCACTGACAAATACGATCATTTTTTCGGCACTCATTTTCAAATCTTTTTCAATTTTTTTCCTTTCTTCATTATTCCTAACTTCACCATGAATACTTTTAATCACAACATTTATAGGCAATTCTTTTTGTATTTTTTCAACTATATTATTTTTACCCCTAATTACGCCATCAATATAACTATTTACAAAAACCACTATCTTATCCTTGGCTTTGATATCTTCCGCCAATGTTTCTTTTAATTTCGTTACTTTTGAACCTTCAAATCCAGGCTCAATACCCAAAAGTTGCGGATTCATCAAAAACTGACGGAAAGTAATTATTTTTTCCGTCGCAGTCAATTCATCCTCTTCTAAAAGTATCTGATAAACTTCCTTTTCTTCCGGAGACAATTCAATTTTAATATCCTCTTCAAAAAGCGGTGGCATTTCAATACTGGTCGCCAATTCCTTTATTTGCATACGCGAAAAAAGCTCTTCCCTTAAATCCATTATATCGCCGTAAATAATACGATTAACTAATTCTTTATCACCGTAATCCTTATATTTTTTCGGATAAAGAAGTTTTAAAATTATAGCCAAATCCTTTATTTTATTCGGTACTGGCGTACCGGAAAGCATGGCCAAATATTTATCTGCGCCCTGGATTTTTTCAGCTAATTTTATAATATTTTCCGATCGAATACCTTCCTCAATATTTTTCAATTTATGCACCTCATCTACAATAAGCATATCAAAATCAACTTTTCCCAAAGAATCTGTATAACGATCATTTAATTTTTCCTGCGATACTAAAATATAATCATATGGCCGATCAAGTTTCTGAATATCTTCGGGATTTTCCAAAATAAGCACATTAGGTTCTAACCCCGACTTAAAATATCCGACTTGATTACCCTCTTTATTTTTATTCGAAGATAAATAATTTTTCCAAGTTGAAACAACATTGCTCGGAGTCACAATTAAACCACACTTAAGTCCAAGATATTCCTTGGCTAAAATAGCCGAAGCGCTTTTGCCTAGTCCCATTTCATCGGCAATAAGCATTT
>JBBTVF010000069.1:4788-6678 GCA_038063335.1 Patescibacteria group bacterium | reverse complement strand
CGCGGATTTGAAGCCGGCGCAAAACCCACATAGCTATGAATTACTTCATCCGTATAGCCGCCGACGTTAAAATTCGGAATATAAGCCGTGCCGGTTTTTCCGGCAATTTCATAATTAGGAATATCGGCAATAATATTTTTCTTAACCGCCGAAACCATCATCGCGGAAACTTTTTTAGCCGTATCTTCGGAGATAACCCTTCTGATAACTTTCGGCTTATCATCCGCTAAAAGCAATGGCTTCATTAAAATTCCGCCATTGGCAATCGCCGAAGCCGCGCTTATTAATTGAATTGGAGTTATCGCCACGCCTTGTCCGAATGAAGCCGTCGCAAAATCAACATCTTTACCTTTTTTAAGATGGCTAATATCGCCTCTCACTTCTCCCGGCAAATCTATGCCTGTAATTTCATTAAACCCGAATTTATTAAGGTAATCGCTAAAAACATCATGTCCCATTGTCCGTTCCGCAAAAATAGTCCCTGTATTGATTGATTTTTCAATGACATTCATCATTGTTAATTTACCGTGAGCTTTTAAATCCCAATTTTTAATCGTTCTGCCGTTTATAGTAACCGAACCCGTGTCAACGTAAGAAGTTTCAGGAGTGATTTTCCCGCTATCAATTCCGGCCGCCATAGTGATAATTTTAAAAACCGAACCCGGCTCGTAAATCGCTTCAACTGACGGATTAAGAAAATTTTTAATATCAAACTGCGAATAATCATTTGGATTGAAATTCGGCTCATTTGCCATCGCCAAAATTTTTCCGGTTGAAGGTTCCTGTACTATTATGGAGCCGCTGCTCGCCCCCCATTTTTCAATAAGCTTTCCTAAAACATCTTCCGATTGCGCTTGTATATTTCTGTCAATCGTCAAAAATAAATCTTTGCCCTTTTCGGGTTTTCTTATTATTTTACCGTCGTTAAATTCTCCAGCTTCTCCGGTCAAAAATAAATTAAATTTTGATTCAATGCCATACCGCCCCAATTGAACATTGCCATATTTAACCGTTTCCTTATCATCCGCCGGAGAAACAAAACCGAGCAGATGAGAAGCTAATTTTTCAGACGGATAAAAACGCGCATTGTTTTTTCTAAAATAAATTCCCTTAAGATTTAAATTTTTAATTTGTTCCAATTGTTGGCCGGACGCTTTTTGAGCCAATAGTTCATACTCATCTTCCTGTTTGTTGAATTTTTTCTCCAAATTATCGGCTGAGTCCCCGATAATCTGACTTAATTGTTCCGCATAAATTCGCGTTGTTAATCCGCCTTCGGCGAGACGAAGTCCGCCCTGTTCCACAATTTGCTGAATTTCTTTGGGAACGGCGTAAATAATTGAATAGTCTTTATTTAAAGCGACTTCTATCTTATTATTATTCTTATCAGTAATAAATATTTTTCCTCTTTCCGATTCCAAAACGCCGCTTAATTGATTTCTTGATTCAATTTGAAATATATAAAAATCTTTTTTAAAATATTGCAAATTTAAAAGATTTGAAATTAAAACCAAATACAAGGCGCTAAAAATGAAAATTATGAAAAAATAACGCCATCTCATATTGGTAATTTTATATCTAGTAGTTAGCGGTTAAATATTGACTGCTGTTTAATTTAACATATCCCGGCTTTTTTTCCAAAACCAATAGTCTTCCTTCCGTTAAAGATTCAAGATTTTTTGAGTTAACTGATTGATAAAAATTATTTTTTAATTCCGCGTTATCAACTTCCGACTGTTTGATATTTTTTTTCTGCGCCGAAACTTCATAACGCAAATCTATCATTTGATTGTATAAAAAAACTCCAAAAACCGCTATTCCGACGGAGGAAAGCATTAAAATAGAAATTAAAAAATTAATTTTATTGTTATTTTGATAGGGTTGAATGTA
>JBBTVF010000069.1:0-4688 GCA_038063335.1 Patescibacteria group bacterium | reverse complement strand
CTCTCATCTTTGCCGATCGGCTTCTTGGATTATTTCTTATTTCTTCTTCGGTTGGCGTTATGGGTTTTTTCGTCAAAATTTCCGCATAACCCTCTTTTGCCATTTGTCTGAAATAATTTTTTACCAACCGGTCTTCCAATGAATGAAACGATATTATCGCTACGCGACCTTTATTGTTTAAAATTCCGTTTAAATTTTTTAATAATGTTTCTAAATTTTCCAATTCGCGATTTACATAGATTCTTAATGCCTGGAAAACTCTCGTTGCGGGATGTAGCCGCCCTCTTTCATAAAATTTCGGCACTGCTTTTTTAATAATCTCAATTAGTTCAAATGTCGTTAAAATTCTTCCTCCTTTCCTTTCTCCAACAATTTTTTTGGAAATTTGACGGCTAAATCTTTCTTCGCCGTATTTCCAAAAAATATCCGCCAAATCTTTTTCATTAAAACTGTTTATCACTTCCGCCGCCGTTAATGAATTTTCCGCGTCATATCTCATATCCAAAACTTCATCCTTCAAAAAACTTATCCCTTTTCCATTCAATTGCTCCGATGAAAATCCCAAATCAACAATCAACCCATCAGCTTTTAAACTCTGTGATACTTTCGGTAAATCAGCGTAATTTCCGTGAACCAAAACAACATTTTTAAAATCTTTAAATTTTTCAATCTTCAATCTTTCAATCGCGTTTTTATCCCAATCAATTCCTAATAATTTTCCACTTGGCCCGATTTTTTCCAAAATCGCTTCGCTGTGTCCTCCACTGCCGATTGTTCCATCTATAAATAATTCTCCCGGTTGCGGATTTAAAATCGCGATTGATTCTTTCAATAAAACAGATTTATGCATTTTCAAATTCCAAGCTCTGATAATTTTTCCGCTATTTCATCTGACTGGCTTTCTGTTTTATTTTTGTATTCTTTCCAACTCTCGCTGTTCCAAATTTCAAATCTGTTATACAAGCCGGCAATAATTGTTTCTTTTTTTAATCCCGCATATTCGCGCAAATAATCCGGAATTAAAATTCTCCCTTGTTTATCCAATTCAACATCCATCGCCCCCGCCAGCATCAAACGCACGAACGCGCGCGAGTTCGCCTGCGCCAAAGGCAAAGCGATTAATTTTTGCGCCAACACTTCCCATTCTTTATTGCCAAAAACAAACAAACATTTATCAAGACCGCGAGTAACAATCGCGCCGCCTGATAATTTTTGCCTGAATTTCACCGGAACAGCCAGTCGTCCTTTTAAATCTAAATTGTGTTTGAATTCGCCAAGTAGCATAGTAATTTTACATAGCAACTATAAAATTTTAGAAATAATTTTATAGTTGCTATGTTCGGGAGTTTTCCCCAGACTTTGGTAGTTTTCCCCATAGTTATCCACATATCCCCACTTTTATATTATTCTAATCCACTCAATTATTGAGTCAATGCCTTAAGAGCGTTTTTTAACAATAAAAAAACCCTGATTTTATCAAGGCTTTTTTAAGAATTCAGAAGTTATCCACAGATTATCCCTTACCTAATTTTTCTTCGCCATTCTTTTTGCAGTGTTTTCGTCTAAATATATTTTTCTAATGCGAACGCTCTCTGGAGTGACTTCAACCAATTCATCATCACCAATATATTCCAAGGCATCTTCCAATCCCATTATTTTGGGAGTGTTAAAATGTTCTCCTGTTCCGTCATTTTTTGAACGCATATTGGAAAGCTGTTTTGTTTTACAAACGTTCACCCTAATGTCTTCTTTGCGAGAATTTTGTCCGACAACCTGTCCTTCATAAACTTTCACTGCGGGACCGATAAATAAAACTCCCCTGTCTTGCACGTTTATCAATCCGTATAAATTACTCGCTCCAGTTTCGTGCGCTACTAACGAACCTTGTTCGCGTTCACGATAATTTCCAGAATCCGGCTGATACTGATAAAAAGTCGTGTTAATAATTCCTAATCCTTTTGTATCGGTTAAAAATTCGCTGCGGTATCCGAACAATCCTTGCGTCGGCACAATAAATTCCAGATAAGAAATTTTATCAATGGTGTTCATTTCTTTCAATTCGCCTTTTCTAATGCCGAGCTTCTGGATAACCGAACCGCAATATTCTTCTGGAGTTTCAATAAATACTCTTTCATACGGCGCCATTTTTTTGCCGTCTTTTTCTTTAAGCACGACTTGCGGACGGGAAACTTGTAATTCATATCCTTCGCGGCGCATCCTTTCAATTAAAATCGCCAAATGCAATTCTCCGCGGCCGGAAACAATCCAATTGCCGGCGCCGGTTTCTTCAACTTTTAAAGCCATATCCGTTTCAAGCTCTTTCATTATTCTTTCACGTATCTGGCGGGAAGTTGTGAATTTTCCTTCCCGTCCGGCGAACGGCGAATCATTTATTGAAAAAGTCATTTTTACGGTTGGTTCTTCTATATTAATCAAGGGCAAAGCTGTTGGATTTTGCGGGTCGGCAATCGTTTCGCCAATCATAACATCCGGAATTCCAGCTATCGCCGCGATGTCTCCGGCTAACAATTCTTCCGTTTCAATTCTGCTTAACCCGAAAAAAGTCATTAATGAAACCAGCCGATATTTTTTAATATTGCCTCCGCGATTTATATGCGCTATTTCCTGTTTTGCTTTTATTTTTCCTCCGTAAATTCTGCCGATGGCGATTCTGCCCTTAAAATCGTCTCCGACAACCGTTGTCACCAACATTTGCAGGGGCTTATCAATATCGTTTATCGGCGAAGGAATGTGTTTTAAGATAGCGTCAAAAATAGGATTTATGTCTTTCATTTTATTCAAATCCGGTTCCAATCCGGCTTTGCCCTGTTTAGAAGAAGCATAAACAACAGGAAAATCCAACGCCTGGTCATTGGCGCCAAGTTCAACGAATAAATCAAAAACTTTATTCAACGCGAAATCCGGCCGGCTGTCCGGCTTGTCTATTTTATTGATGATAACGATTATCCTGTGCCCCATTTCCAACGCTTTTTTCAAAACGAATCTGGTTTGCGGCATCGGTCCCTCTTTGGCGTCAACCAAAAGCAAACAGCCGTCAGCCATATTCAAAACGCGTTCCACTTCGCCGCCAAAATCAGCGTGCCCGGGCGTGTCAATAATATTTATCTTAATGCCATTCCATTCCACAGAAGCGTTTTTGGAAAAAATGGTGATTCCCCTCTCGCGCTCCAATTCATTGCTGTCCATAATGCAAACCGCGGCGGTTTCTTCCTTATTTAATTTTGTGAACGATTGCCTCAATAAAGCGTCGACCAGAGTTGTTTTGCCGTGGTCAACGTGGGCAATAATCGCAACATTTCTTATTTTCATATAAATTTAAATTAAAAACTCCGCGCTCGCAGAGTATTTAAATAATACTATAAATTAAAAATAAAAGCAAATTTAATTTATTTTCAAAAGTTCAACTTCAAAAATCAACTTTGATTTTGGCGGGATAACGCCCGGAATGCCGGCTTCGCCGTAAGCTAAATTAAAAGGGATTGTGAGTTTTCTTTTTTCGCCGATTTTCATTCCTAAAACGCCCATATCCCAGCCCTTAATAACTTGTCCCGCGCCAAGCGTAAATTCAAACGGCTGGCCCCTATCCAAACTGGAATCAAATTTTTGGCCGTTTTCTAAAGTGCCCGTATAATGAACAGTCGCCTTATCTCCGTTTTTTATTTCAACGCCGCTCCCCTCTTTTAAAATCTCTACTTTTAAATTATTTTGTTCTTGATTATCCATAATTAAATTAGTATTTATATTATTCTCGCTTTCTTTTTCAACCTGCCCGGATAAATTAAATTTATCCTTAAAATAATATCCTCCCGCAAAAACAATCGTCACGAATAAAATCGTTAAAATCACATTCATTATTCAATAATTATAAATTGGATTTTTAAATTTGCCAAGCCACCAAAAAAACCGACTTGCTTAAGGTCGGTTTTTTTATTCTCTAAAATTCACTTTTTTATTATGAAAGGTGTTTGGAAACGAGTTTTGTCATTTCAAACATATTGACGGTCGCTTTGCCGCCAAATACTTTTTTGAGATTTTCATCGGCGTTAATATTACGCTTATTATTAGGGTCTTGAAGATTATTCTTTTTGATATATACCCAAAGCGCTTTGACGACTTCCGATCTCGGCATCGGCCCTTTGCCGACAACAGCGGCCAATTCAGAGCTGATATTCATCGGCTTCATAAACGCGGAATTTGTTTTAGCCATACCCAGTAGAGGAATTTCAAACTTTTATTCCGCAAATGCGGAATAGAGAATTAAAAATGCCCAATTTAATTATTTTATATTTTATGCTCAATATGAAATTTATTCCAAAATTCTATCTTATATTTAATTCATTTTGAAATTCTCATACTGGGCATATTTTTACTTTATAAACCTTATAACTTTATAACTAATATATCCCGACCTTTAAAGCTATTTATTGTTATTCTATCGGTAAATAATCGATTAGTCAATTATTTAACTTTCTTAATCATGCCTGTTAATTTATTACCCAGAATACTTATAAATTCTTCTTTTGGATGAATTTTAACATCATCATAAAGAATAATGCCCTTAAACTCACCCCCTTCTCTTTCTTTTTTAATCTCTTTGATAATCTTTTCCTTATAAACATAAAAATCTTGCGTTGCTTTATTTAAATCCTCGCTAGTTTTTATATTAT
>JBBTVF010000068.1:0-1194 GCA_038063335.1 Patescibacteria group bacterium | reverse complement strand
TCTCCACTTTTGCCGGATTGTAATAATTATAAAACAATTCTATCAACTCTTCATTATTTAAGGCGACCGCGCGAAGTCCTATTTGATTTAATCCGCTTATCACCTGCTCCGTTCTCTGATTTAATTGAATTAATTTTTGCTCCTCGCCCTCATCTTTTTTATTTTTATCTTTTTTCTTTTCCCAAAATTTTAAACCAGAAAGCAAGTCTGAAGCGGCTCCGGAAATTTGAATCGGGTCATAAGGCACAACCGCGAAAAAAGTTTTTGCCATCACCGCATTTTGTTCAACAAACGACTTGATAAATTCCATGTATTCCGAAATTTGATTTTTTAAAAGCTCGTTTTCTTCCTGCTCTCCTCTTTTTTTAAGATTTTCAATATAGGCGTCTATGTTCATTTTGCGGGAATGAATGACAAATTGCATTGAAAAATCCAGCGTGTTCAAGAAATTCTGAAAAGCATAAAGAATAATATTTTGTTCTTCTTCCGATTTAAGGTCAAAATTTATCCCGGAAACCATTAAAACGCGACGCAATCCGCCGTTTTTTAAAATAACTGTTCCGTTTTTAATTTCCGCGATGTCAACAAATTGCTGAGTCGCAACGCTTTGTTCCTTCATAAAAATTATGATACTAATATACTAATGTATGCGAATGATACTAATAAATACAAATAATTAATATTTATTATATCTTATTTTTGAATTTGTATCTATTTTAATAATTCTTAATGGCTTAATATATTGGCTTCTAAAATTTATTAATAAGCCCAATTTAATATTTGCAATCTGTAAATATCGTTGAATTTGATAATAATCCTCCCGACTAATTATCCTTTTTGTCTTTAGCTCAAGAATAATCTTATTGTCTATTAAAAAATCAATTATATTACCACTATCACTAATAGCAAATTCTCTTTTATGAGAAATTTTCATTTCTTTTAACCGTTTTTCTATCATATCACCATACTGTTTTTCTCTCCCATATTTTCCTATTTCATTATGAACATCAAAACAAATACCGGTAATAATATAAGAAAGTTTTGGATAGATTATTTTATTATTCGTATTTATTTGTATCATTAGTATGAATTCGCATATTAGTATCTCATTATCTATAATCAACCCTACGAGCAACTTGTTTTTCTCCGGTTATTTTTCTGACTGCCGAAAATCTGTCCTTCGCCTGCCTTTCT
>JBBTVF010000067.1:0-1297 GCA_038063335.1 Patescibacteria group bacterium | reverse complement strand
TTCCAATGTCATCAAAACCAAATCCCAACTCACCGATATTTGGAATAAAGCAAATAAATAATTATTAGTCTAAAAAAGAACAAACGATAATAATCCCATAAACGATAAATAGCGGAGGAAAAATTATGCCAAGCCACAAAAACAAACCAAATAAAAGTATTGAACCAATCATACCCCATTCCTACCACATCCCCAAAAATTATCAACCATAACCTGTGAATAACTGATATAATAGATATATGCCAATATACAGACCAAAAATGCAAAAGCCGAAAATAAAGCCTGCTGAAAAACAAACAAGTTCTTATGTTTTTGACAGCGCGTCTGAAATGAACAAGGTGGCGGAAATTGTTTCTGATCTGGAAAGATTAAAAAATAAATTTAAAAACAGTATAGACTATTTTACAAAATTGGCGGAAGAAATAAGAAAAGAAACAAACAACAAACTTGATAAAATAAGCGATAATTTTATAAAAAACGCTTTATTTTCTATTAAAAACGATACTCAAGAAATAATTCAAAATTATCAAAATAAAATACTGGAAATTGATATTGAAATTGAAAGAATAAAAACAATTCAAAAAGGCGACAAGGGAGATAATGGAAAAAATGGCATTGATGGAGTTTCTCCCGACATAAATTTAATAATTAAAAATGTTTTAAAACTCGTTCCCTTTCCGAAAGACGGCAAAGACGGCAAAGACGCTTTTGTGGATGAAAAATCGCTGATTGAAACAATTATCAAAAAACTTCTTGAAAAAGGATTAGAAATAAAAAATATTAAAAATCTTGAAGAAACTTTGAGGCATTTGTCTTCCAAAACAATGCTGGGCGGGGCGATAAAAGGCGGAGGTGGAAGTTGGCACCAAAAATCATTATCTGGAACAATCAATGGAATCAATACCGTGTTCACTTTTAGCGGGGTCAAGCCCTCTGAATTTTCTGAACAGGTATATTTAAATTATATCTCGCAAAACCCTTTTACTGATTATGCGATAAATTATGAAACACAGACAATAACTTACACTGTGGCACCAGATAATTCTTTGGATGGATTGCCACATATTATTAGGTATCACGCATAATATGAAAAAACTAATTTTAATTTTAATTATATGTTTAAGTTTGATTGGGACTGCAAACGCTGGTTTCTTTGATTGGTTTGGATTTCAAAAACAGACTCTTAAATTTTGATCAGGAGTTATGCAAGTCATACAAGGAGGAACATCTACCTCTACCAAACCAACTTACGGTCAAATGTTAGTCGGCAATGCCGGCGGAACTTATACACTCACCG
>JBBTVF010000066.1:0-1936 GCA_038063335.1 Patescibacteria group bacterium | reverse complement strand
TTGGTCGGTTAGGAAAAAGTTCGAGCAGGCACTTCTAACAAAATCTGAAAGATTTTGATATTCATTTTTCTCTTGCGCGATTTTTTGTGCCTGAAAGGCACTCATTATGAAATGTTCTAGTGGTTCGAGCCAACTACTGCCCCTACTTTTAATTTGTATAATTTCTTCTTCTAATTTAAGTTTCTTGTTAAACAATTCATTCTTTTTCTTTTTGTAATCCTCCTCATTAACAACACCGTCTAAGTAAGTGTCTAGTAATTTACTTAACTTAATTTCTGTTGTTTGCAGTTCTGTCTCAGTCAAAGCTGTGTTTTCCTCAGCTTTGACAAGTTCTTTCTGTTTATCCTGTTCTAATAACTCCAGCCACTTTTCCTTCCACTCACTTGGAATTATTATATTATGGACTGATTTTCGTAATTGTTTGGCAAGATTAACTTCTGAAACATATTTTTGTTTACAAACTCCAAATTTTTTAGTACACCTGTAATATATAAATGTTGGACAGTTACCATTTTTATACTTACGGGAATGTGATTCTGCTGTAATAGCACCACCACATTCTCCACATCTTGCCAAACCAATAAATGGAAAATCATGTCCGTTATATCTAGGTCTCTCAAACCTAACAATTTGCTTTTGTGTTGCTTCAAAAAGTTGTTTTGAAATAATAGGTTTATGTATCCCTTTATGTAACTCACCCTTATATACAAGAATCCCTAAATAAAATCTATTAGAAAGTATTCTTTTAATAGTGTCTACTTTTATCTTTTTATCTGACCTCGACTTTATATTCAAACCAAATAAATAGTCAGATATTGATGTAAAAGAATGCTTTCCTGTTGCAAACATTTCAAAACACTTTTTGACTGCCTTTGAACGAATCACATCAACAACTATATTTTTATTTAATTTGTCATTTAAATAACCTAGTGGCGCTTGGACAGGCCAAATACCTAACCTGACTTTATGTTTCATACCACGCTTTACATTTTCACTTAAATTATCAACATAATATTTGGACTGCCCAAAGGCCAAATTGAGTACAAATTTACCTTGTGGTGAGTTCTCAAACCAAAATGAGGGAAATTTTAGATCAATTAGTTTCCCAGTGTCTAATGAGTAAATAACTTTTCCGCCATCAATACTATTTCTAGCCAAACGATCTGCGTGCCACGAAACTATTCCTTGAGCTTCACCATTTTCTATTCTTTCAAGCATTTTGTTAAACAATGGTCTCCCAGTCGTTTTGGCTGTTCTTGATTCACAAACATAATCTATAATTTCCAAGTTTTGTTTGAGAGCAAATTCTTTTAATTCTGCAATTTGCTGATCAATGGAAAGTACTTGTTTATTTTTCTCATCTGTTGACTTCCTGCAATATCCTATGTATTTAATCATATGTTTTATGTGTTACAGACCCGCAGGTCTGAAAAAATTTTGCATTTTGATTTGTTTTCCTTAAGTTCGACCAAAAACTCTCGTACAATTATAATTTGGGCTACAATACGGTCAATTCCATATGTGGCAGTCCCCACCCTGCCACATATTTTTCTGACAATTCTTTTTCAGTGAACGCTTACGAACAAATTCGAACTGACTTCAAGCGTGTTTCCTCGCTCACCGCTTCGCGGTTCGCTTAGCTCGACCCTGCGGGGCTTGCTTAACAAAGTGCCTGTCGAACTTCGTTTTTGTTCTGTTCTCAAATCAAAAGGCAAAAATTTTTAAAGTTCTGTTTGTGCCTATGTTCTAACAACTTAAATGACGCATCCGGTGGACTCAGATCGAATTACTTCTTTCTGTCCGAATGCGTCATTAAAAAAAGCAATTCGTTAATATCTGAGTCCACTTTAAATATAAAGTTGTGGTTCTAAAAAGACAAGAGCCAATTTAATAAAATTAATGCTGAAGATTTGTTAAACTGTCAATTAAATCCTGT
>JBBTVF010000065.1:20074-25757 GCA_038063335.1 Patescibacteria group bacterium | reverse complement strand
GTTTGGAAAAATCTTTTTCCAATTCCAAAAGCCGCTGATGTTTATCGCGGCTTTTGATTTTCAACAAGCCGCTTTTAACAAGTGTTAGTTCGCTTTTATTTTTTTTAATTAACCCGTAGCCGACGCGCACCGAACCCGGGTCAAGTCCGAGAATCAACATAGTGGTTAGTTTATAGGTTATGGTTTATAGTTTCAATACTTGACTTTTATTTGATTTTATGATATTTATTATAAATCAAAGTTCTTTAAAAATTGAATAATACTTGCGAATTTAGTTGCAGATTTTAGAGTATTAAAAGTGCTGTAAAATCTGCAACTAAACGGTAAGCTTGAAGTCTTGCATGGGGCAAGAATAAGAGTAAGCCACAACCCGCGCCGCTAAACGCGACCGCAAAGGAGGACTCGCTATGAAAGAAGCAACCCTTAAGCAGGCAGGAAAAGTTTTGGAAGTGATCGGGGAAACGCCGTGTGAGCAGCTTCAGAAAATCCTTAGTTCCGGATTACTTTCAGATCTGCTGTCCGCAAACGTGGATTTAGTTGATCGCGATGTTGTTAGGCAGGCACTTGGCCTTAAACCCATCGGCATGCATAGCTATCTCATGACAATCGACTACGACCGCTCGGTGAAGGACGGTATCAAAGCCGGAAACTATGATTGGAGAAATGACGATATTACGGCAAAAAATTTCCCGTCGCAGGAAACCGGAACGGCGGAAGTGTCCATTGATATTCTTCACTTCGGCAAAGACATAAGCACCGATGAAGTCCGCGCCGAACTAGACAAGCATGGTTATAGGCCCGCAACTCTCAAGGAGCTCCTTGCTCTCGGTGAGAAGCATTCTAATCTTCAGAGAGAGTTTCCGATTATTGCTCTTGGCTCTGTCTGGCAGGGCCCGCATGGCTGCCGCAGCTGCCCGTATCTCTACAGGGACGGCTCGGAGCGCTGCCTCGGCCTGGGCTGGGTTGGCAGCTGGTGGCGCGGCAGCTGTCGGTTTGCGGCTGTTCGCAAGTAATTTTTGGGACTTGGGATTCTGAAACTTTTTAGGATCCTCGGTTCCTTAAGCCTTACTCTGGAATTTCTGAAAAGAAATTTCAGAGTATTTTTTTACAGTAAAATATTTTATATAATAAAGATGGTATTAGGTAAATATGTGTACGGCTACGCCTGCCTGCCGGTAGGCAGGGTTTTACACTACCGAATCCAGTATCCATACATCGAGAATATTTCAGGCTAAGGTTTGGAATAGGGTGGTGTATGTAGACACTTTAAATAAAAAATAAAGATACTTGGTGCGTGATATTAGGGAGTAAATTAAAGACTCTGAATAAGATTCAATCCTGAGAGTATTCGAGGGATGGTGTTATGGGCGATATTACGCACAATGGCTCTGTCTGGCAGAACCCGAATGGCAACCGCAACTGCCCGTATCTCAACAGGGACGGCTCGGAGCGCAACCTCAACCTGAACTGGATTGACAACAGGTGGAACGACAACTGTCGGTTTGCGGCTGTTCGCAAATCTTTTCATTTCTCCCCTAATTTTTATTAGGGGAGTTTTGTTTTTCAACTTGCCTTATCCATCCACCAAGCATTTTTCCGATTACATCTATTTTTTCAGAGATTATTATGTATTTTTTATTGTCCAATGACTTTATTTCCCAAGCCATTTGAAAAAGAAATTTCAAAATATCCAGTTTCAAGCCGGATTTCTGCAAATAAGGGAGTTTTTGTTCTTTTGGCAGTCGGCTGGCAGTAAAAAACAATCCGGCAATTTCAATAATTAAAGCGTCTATTTTTATACCTAAAGAATAGCGCGAATCTTTTGTAAAATGAGGCAAAAATTCATGCCATAATTTGTATAAACCAACTGTTTGATTAATAATTGTTAAATTACTAACGAAGAAAGATTTAGAATTATTATGAAAATCAAATTGGTTCATAAATTTGAAGATATAATTTCCATGGACAATTTTTTATACGCATGGAAAGAATTTTTAAAGGATAAAAAGAGCCGTCTTGATGTTCAAAAATTTTCACTTGATTTAATGAATAATATATTAACATTAAATAGTGAACTTGTCAAAGGAATTTACAAACACGGCGGATATGAGGCATTTAAAATTAACGACCCAAAGCCGAGAGATATTCATAAGGCAAGCGTTCGCGATAGATTATTGCATCACGCGATTTATAGGATTCTATATCCGTTTTTTGACAGAAAATTCATAGCAGATTCTTTTTCATGTCGATTAAAAAAAGGGACGCATAGGGCGATAAACAGATTTCGGAAATTTTATTTCAAGGTCAGTAAAAATAATACAAAGACCTGTTGGATTTTAAAATGCGACATCAGGAAATTTTTCGCCAATATTGACCATAAAATTTTAATGGAAATTTTAAAAGAACACATAGACGACGATAAATTACTGCGGCTGCTTAAAGAAATAATCGGGAGCTTTCCGTCTAGTAAAAACAGAGTCGGCTTGCCGCTTGGCAATCTCACAAGCCAACTATTCGTGAATATTTATATGAACAAATTTGACCAATTTATAAAGCACAAACTAAAGACAAAACACTATATTAGATATTGCGACGATTTTGTTATTTTATCTAATAATCATGGACAATTAATAAATTATGTTTCAGAAATACAAAAATTTTTAGCGGATAATTTAAAAATTGAACTGCATCCCGATAAAGTTTTCATAAAAACTTTTTCTTCAGGCGTTGATTTTCTCGGTTGGGTTAATTTCCCCGATCATAGGATTTTGAGAACTGCCACAAAAAGAAAAATGCTCAGGAATATCGCCAAAAGCGGAGGCAAAAAGGAAATAATCCAGTCATATTTGGGGTTGATAAGACACGGAAATACAATAAAGCTTAAGCAAAAAATATTGAATTCATTATATAAAACTACATAAGTTTGTTGCTTAATTAAAAGGATTGTTTTAAAATTCAGAAATATAATGTCAAAAAAGAATTTAAATAAAAAGAAAAAAATAATAGATATTAAGAAAGAAAAATTTTCCGGTCAGCAGGAAGAATTCCGTCTTCATCATGAAACCAAAAAAAGCGTTTGGGCGATTATTTTCGCCGGCATCGCCGCGATTTTGCTTTTGGCGCGATTTAAAAACGCTGGACCGGCCGGCAGTTTTTTTTACGAGATTTTTGAAACATTATTCGGATTGGGCTATTATCTTTTGCCGTTGATTTTTCTTATGATGGCCGGCGCGTTTTTAATTTCCGAACGCCGCCGGATTTACGCCATCACTTTTATCGGCGCGGCTTTGTTTATTTTTTCAGGTCTTGGATTAATAGATATTCTTTTTCCCGAGAAAGGAGGAGTAGTCGGCATGGCTGTCGGTTCGTTGGAAAAACTTTTCGGATATGCGGGTTCGTTGGTTATTGTCGCGGCAATGATAGTAATTTCAATTTTAATTGTTTTTAACGCGCCGATTAAAATAAAAAAGAAATTAGAAGGCGAACCCACCGACGCCGAAGCTCAGGATAAACTTATTAAAGCGGTTGAAAAAGCCGAGAAATCCGGACAAGCCGAAGAAAAAAAGGAAGAAGCAATAGAAATTAAAGAACAGAAATTGGTTAAATTAAAAAAAATTTCAAGCTTTAATTCGCGGGCTTTTAGCGATTATGTGTTTCCGCCGCTTGACCTTCTTAGATCTTCGGTTGAAAAACCTACAGCTGGCGATTTGCGCACCAGCGCCAACATAATTAAAAGAACTTTGGAAAGTTTCGGCATTCCAGTGGAAATGGGAGAAATAAACATTGGCCCTAAAGTGACGCGTTATACCTTAAAACCAGCCGAGGGCGTCAAAATTTCGCGCATTACCGCATTAAATTCTGATTTGGCTTTGGCTTTGGCGGCCCATCCGATTAGAATTGAGGCGCCGATTCCCGGGAAATCCTTGGTTGGCATTGAAGTGCCGAACAAGGCCGCGGCTGTTGTTCGTTTGGGTAGTTTAATACATTATCCGGAATTCGCGGCGGCCGGCCTTATTGGAATGGTTTTGGGCAGAGATGTGACTGGCGAACCGATATTCGCCAATATTGAAAAAATGCCTCACCTTTTGATTGCCGGAAGTACGGGTAGCGGCAAATCCATCGCCTTACACTCTCTTATACTTTCTTTACTTTATAAAAATTCTCCGGAAACATTAAAAATGGTGATGATTGACCCGAAACGGGTTGAGCTTTCCGTTTATGACGGCCTGCCTCATTTGATTTCTCCAGTTGTTACTCAGACAAAAAAAGCGGCTAATGTTTTTCGGTGGGCATTAAGCGAAATGGACAAACGTTATGAAATGCTTCAAATGGCCGGTTCAAGGGATGTTCAAAGCTATAACAAAAAAAATTCCGATAATCATCTTCCTTATATTATAATAATTATTGACGAGTTGGCCGACTTAATGTCAACTTACGGCCGGGAAGTTGAAGGAGCGATTGTGCGGTTGGCGCAAATGGCGCGGGCAACGGGCATTCATTTAATTGTTTCCACTCAGCGGCCCTCGGTGGAAGTCATTACGGGTTTAATCAAGGCGAACATTACTTCGCGCATTGCTTTACAGGTTGCTTCGCAGATTGATTCCCGGACTATTTTGGATTCGGCTGGGGCGGAAAAATTGCTCGGCGGCGGCGATATGCTTTTTGTTTCATCGGAACTTTCAAAGCCGAAACGTATTCAGGGCGCTTATGTTTCCGAAGAGGAAATCAAGAAAGTGGCGGATTTTATCAGAGATAAAAATTCGGGCATTAAAAACGAAGAAGTGGTTTTTGAAAACGGAAAAAATAACGACAATGAAAATGGCGATGAGGGCGGAAAAGATGTTTTTGAAAGATACGGCGGTTTCGACGAAGAAGACGAATTATATGAAGAAGCGGTGGAGGTTGTGAAAGCGGCTCAAAAAGCGTCAGCTTCTCTTTTACAACGCCGTTTGAAAGTCGGGTATGCGCGTGCCGCGCGCTTGCTTGATATAATGGAGGCAAAAGGAATTATCGGGCCCGGAGACGGAGCTAAGCCGAGGGAAGTATATGACTGATAAAAAAACATTTCAAGAATTATTTAGCGAAGCCGTTAGTTTGCGCGGTTTGAATTTGGAAAGATTGGCTGAAATAACCGGCGTTTCCAAAGATTATTTGGCGGCTTTTATTTCGGGAGATTTTAAAAAATTACCCTCGCTCCCCTATGTCCGTGGTTATTTAATGAAGGCTTCGGAAATTTTGGGAATTAATGGCGATTATTTGTGGAGCGTTTATAAAGAAGAAGTTGCTGATATTAAAAGAAGCGACCGGCTTCCCGTTAATCGGTTTGCTCCAAAAAGAAAAAATAAGAAAGGAATTTTAATCGCAATTATTTTATTTTTTGCTATAATTTATTTGGCGTTTGAAATTGACGATTTGCTTGGCATTCCGGAAATAAAAATAAACCGGCCGGCGGAAAATAATGAAATAACAAGCGAACAATTTATAAAATTAAACGGGGAAATTAGCGATTTTTTTGACAAACTTACAATCAATAACGAAGAAATTCCGGTTGAGAAAAACGGAAATTTTGAAAAAGAATACCGGCTCCAACCGGGTATGAATAAAATTGAATTTAAAGTTAAAAGATTTTTGGGTAAAGAAATAAAAGTCGAAAGAGAAATAATATATCAATTATAAATCAAAA
>JBBTVF010000065.1:0-19974 GCA_038063335.1 Patescibacteria group bacterium | reverse complement strand
AAAAAGATGAAGGCGACAAAGATTTGGAAAAACTTCTGGAGTCTTTGCAGGAAAAATTCGGCGAGGGCGCGGTAATGAAATTAGGCGATATTAAAAAAGTTGATGTGGCGGTAATATCGACAGGTTCTTTTTCATTGGATATCGCTTTGGGAGTCGGCGGTTTTCCAAAAGGAAGAATTGTTGAAGTTTTCGGACCGGAAAGTTCCGGTAAAACAACATTAGCGCTCCATGCTATTGCCGAAGCGCAAAAAGGCGGAGGCAAGGCGGCTTTTATTGACGCGGAACACGCTATGGACCCTGAATATGCCAAAAAAATCGGCGTGAAAATCAATGACTTGATTATCTCTCAGCCGGACAGCGGCGAAGAGGCGTTAAATATTTTGGAAAGTTTGGTGCGTTCGGGAATGATCGACGTTATAGTTGTTGATTCGGTCGCGGCATTGACGCCGAAAATCGAAATTGAAGGAGAAATGGGCGCTCAATACATCGGTCTTCAAGCGAGAATGATGTCTCAGGCATTAAGGAAGCTCACAGCCATTTCCGCCAAATCAAACACTTTAATTATTTTTATTAATCAATTACGAGATAAAATCGGGATGATGGGCTATGGCGAACCGACTACTACTCCCGGCGGTCGGGCTTTGAAATTTTACGCTTCAGTCAGAATTGATATTCGCAGAATCGCTCAAATAAAAAAAGGAGAAGATGCTGTCGGCAACCGCGTTAAGGCCAAGGTTGTTAAAAATAAAGTGGCGGCGCCGTTTAAAATCGCGGAATTTGACATTATGTTCGGCGAAGGCATATCATACGCAGGCGATATTTTGAACTCCGCAATTAAAGCAGGCGTTGTTTCAAAATCAGGCAATACTTACAGTTTTGAAAATGAAAAACTTGGCGTGGGCGTAGAAGCGGCGCGAGAAAAATTAAAAGAAGACAAACAATTGCTCGGTAAAATAAAAAAAGCGTTGCAGACGAGTAGTAAGTAGATAGGAAGTAAAAAAAATTCTAGTTTTTTATTTTGGAAGAAAAAGACGTTCTCGTTTTAGATATTGAAACAAAAAATACTTTTCAGGAAGTGGGCGAAAATAATTTTGACGCTTTAGAAGTTTCTTTAATCGGGCTTTATTCTTATAATCAGGATAAATTTTTTGCGTTTGAAGAAAGTGAATTTGCGGAGGCGGTTGAGATGATAAAAACAGCAGGAATGATTATCGGCTTCAGTATTAGCCGTTTTGATTTGCCGGTATTGAAAAAACATTTCGGCAATTTTGATATTTTTTCCATTCCCTATATGGATATTTTAGATGAAATTGAATTTTCATTTGGTAAGCGGGTGGGTTTGGATATTTTGGCGAAAGCCAATCTTGGCTATGGGAAAAACGGCCACAGTTTGGAAGCGGCCGGATTATACCGCGACGGCAAAATGGAAGAATTAAAAAATTATTGTTTGAATGACGTTAAAATCACCAAAGAATTATACGAGCTCGCGAAGAAGCAGGGGCATTTAATGATTCCCCAAAAAGACGGCAAAGAAGCGGTAAAATTGCCGTTTGAATTTGGTTTACTGTAATTAGTTGGAAGTATTTGACTATTTTTTATGTTTTGTTATAATATGGTCAGATAAATTTACAATTAAATTAATGAAAGGAGAAAGGGGATGATGATAGAAATAGAAGGTAGGGCTAAAAAAATCAAACTCTCGAGCATATTTAATATTGACGCGGAAGAATCTGCGTTTGTTAACAGGCGGGCAGGCGAAGGAATTGAATTGACTTTGCCAGCGGACGCGCACAAGGAAGCAATAATATTGAATATGTTAAGGACTTACAATAGAGATGGCGATTTTTCTTCAATTGGAGTAAGTGAGAAAACGAGAGTCTTATTAGAAAAAGTCATAAAAGAAAGTACCAATAACACCATTGAGGAAAAATTAAAAAACTCCGTCTTCACTTTTTGGCGGAACGGCACCACTTTTTTGGTTTTGAAAATACTGGAGGGAGAGCATGAAAACGTTGTTGTAAAATTCGCCCGGCCGGAAAAAGATTTTGGACGCGATATTGCCGAGGGTTATGAGACCGCAAAAATTGGACTAGGGCGCGACTGCAGCGTCTCAATGACATTGGTTGATATCAATCTTCGCGTGAGAGACGCGGAGGGCGTGAGTAGGGTGGTTTTTTTGAAAAATGTTCTGGTTCAGGAGAGGGTTATTGTTCTAAAGGACGTATTGGATATTCTAAGGGAAAGGAAAGATTCAATAAAAAGCCAGTGTAGGATAAAAAATATCCCCAATTCGGCGGTCCAAAATGACCCGGAAATTAAAAAAATCAGATTGGAAGAAAAAAAGATAAAATCTGATTTTGGCAATCTGTATAAAAACATTCTTTCCAAAAATATAGAGGACAAAGACGACGGTCCCCTTGCGATGGACAGAAACTACGGATACAGAAATTTTCCTTTGTATGCGGGAGGCGATTATGGGATAAGTGATTACTTCTCTTTGAGAAGGCATACCGAGGAAATGAATGTTCTGGGTTTTGATTTTGACAGCATTCGTCCGCGCAGAAAGAATGTCGAAATAAAAAGAGACAGGGCTCCCGATGTTTTCCCCGCCGATATAAATACCGGATGGAAAAAAATTCTCGAAAGAATACTTGTGAAGCGGGCTTAAAAACCCGCACAATTCAAAAGGGGTGCGGAGATTAATTTCTCCCACCCCCCTTTTTATTTAAAAGACCTAATTATATATTATTAAGAGCGTTAAACACTCCTTAAAAGTGTTAAACAAAAAGTGTTTAACAGTAAAAGTGTTTTACATCAAAAACGGTCATTTTCAAAAACCCGCATAAAATGTGGGTTTTTAGACATGGCGTTTTAGTGTGTGTAAAAATTACACAAACAAAACGAAGTTTAGGGTGTTAATCTTTAAATTTTTCTGTAAATTTAGGCAATTTATCGTACATCCCCCACTTATAAAGGCGATATAATGATTTATATCTATCTGAAATATCTGGGTCGCTGCCAATTTTTTCAAGCCATTCTATAAATTGTTTTCCTTTATAGCCTTTCAGTTTTTTGTAAAAAAAAGGAATAATTATGTCTTTTAATTGCTTAAAGTCTCTAACAGTCAAAATTGCTTGTCTCCCGCTTATATAAATAGCGCCTGTTTTAACATTTTGTATATTTGCCTGAGGGACGCGATAATTTATTTTTGATTTTAAACCAAGTTTGTCGCGAGTCGCTTCCAATAGGGTTTTATCCCTGATATTCATAGAAATAACAAAAGCGGGGAGCTTGTATCGTGTTCTGTTAATTTTTTTTCTATTCGTGTGAAAAGTAAATGAGCCTTCTCCCTCTATAAGACCTCGTATATATTCATTACTTATATTCATAATATTGTATATCGTGTGTAAAAATTACATATAGTCTATAAATAAAGTAGTGGTATATTTTACAACACTTGTTATAATTATATCATATGAACCACAGATCTCAACTCGGCCAATTAGGTGAAAATATCGCCTGTGGATACCTTGTGGAAAACAATTTTAAGGTAATTGAGCGGAATTTTAGGCAGAAATGGGGAGAAATAGACATAATCGCCAAAGCGCCGGATAAAACACTAGTTTTTGTGGAGGTAAAAACTGTGCGTGGAGTGGAAAAATTACACATGGTAAGCGAAGAAGATGTTAGTCAAATTTCCGCCGAAGACCAACTCACGGCCGCCAAGCTTCAAAAACTCCAAAGAACAGCGTCTTTATATGCTAATCATAAGTCGGAATTAGTAAACGACCGAAAAGGCTGGCGGATAGATTTACTCGCTATTACGATTAAGAGGGACTATTCTGAATTTACCAAAGAGTTGACAATTAAAGAAAAAGATTGTGTAATAAAACATTACGAAAATATATAGGGCTTTATTGAAAAATTCAAGTCAAGGGAGTAGAATTTTTCACTAGAAAACCTTTACCCTGTTAAATGCCGCTTTGCGGCAACCCTGTTAATAAATAGTGCCGAAGGCAATTTAACAGGGTTATTTAACAGGGTGCTCAATGTTGTAGATAA
This sequence comes from Patescibacteria group bacterium, assembly GCA_038063335.1. Taxonomy (GTDB): domain Bacteria; phylum Patescibacteriota; class Minisyncoccia; order UBA6257; family UBA9933; genus JAJYWO01. The sequence goes on along the minus strand of JBBTVF010000065.1, from coordinate 15,912 downwards.
ATTTATTTCGCTCAACATTGGGTTTCACTTATAAATTTAAACAACATTGGCATGGAAATTATTGACGGTAAACAAATCGCGCAGAAAATTATTGAAGAATTAAAAAAACAGCCGAAGCCGGATAAAATTTTCGCGGCTGTTTTGGTTGGCGGCAATCCGCAGTCAAAAAGTTTTTTAAAGCAAAAAGAAAAAGTTGCCAAAGAATTGGGAATTGATTTTCGGATTTATGAATTCTCGGCGGAATTGAATAATGACGATTTGCGGAAAGAAGTCGGTAAAATCGCTTTACTTAAAAAAGTCGGCGGAGTGATTGTACAGTTGCCATTGCCGCAACATATTAACCGCCATTATATTTTAAACGTTATTCCGCGGGAAAAAGATGTTGATGTTTTGGGCGAGCGGGCGCTCGGCGCGTTTTATAACGGAAGAAATTCGGTTCTTCCGCCGGCGGTCGGCGTTGTAGATAAAATACTACAAACCATAAACTACAAACTACAAACTGTTTCAGTTGCGGTAGTGGGTTGTGGTTTTTTAATCGGTAAGCCGATTGCGATTTGGTTGATGGATAAAGTTAAAGAGTTGAAAATTTTTGAAAGGGGCGGCGATTTATCAGATTTAAAAAATTACGATTTAATAATTTCCGGCGTCGGTCAAGCCGGATTAATAAAACCGGAAATGTTAAAAGACGGCGCTGGAATAATTGATTTCGGTTATTCAATAAATGAAAGCGGAAAAATTTTCGGAGATTTTGATATATCTGAAATTGAAAATTGTAAATTGAAAATTGAAAATTTATGGTATACGCCTACGCCCAGCGGCACCGGTCCGATATTAGTCGCAAAAATTTTCGAGAATTTTTATAAATTAACGCAATCAGGAAAATTAGAAATTTAGAAATAGAAATTAAATAAAAACAAAAGTATAACACTTTGTTCACGATCGTGAACAAAGTGTTATACTTTTAAAAAATGAAATAATGAAAAAACTTCGCGATAGTTTTAAATACGCCATTAATGGATTGAAAGAAACCCTTATTTTTGAAAGGAATTTTAAAATAATGCTATTCTTCGCCTTATTTGCCATATTTTTAATGTTTTATTTCCCAACTAGCCGAACGGAAAAAGCTATTATTATTACTGCTATTTTTGCGGTTTTAACCTTGGAATTGGTGAATATTGTGATTGAACGATTGTTAGATTTTATTCAGTCGGAATACAGCGATAAAGTTAGGATTATTAAGGATTTGATGGCAGCCATAGTTTTATTGGCGAGCTTCGGCGCCGTTGTTATCGGCTTAATAGTTTTCTAGCCGCACATTTTTTAATTCTTTAACGGAAGCGGCCGTAATCCCGCCGCAGGCGGGATAACGGCCGCATATTATTAGAGAGCGGGCGGAGCCCGCCCGTCTCCGTCAAAGAACACCCTGATCCGCCCCGCCTACGGCGGGGCGGGGTTCTTTAAAAGTTTCATTAATTCTTTTTTCTTTTTTTCTAAAATTTTTTGGTCTTCAGCTTCTATATTTAATCTTATTAACGGTTCGGTGTTTGATGACCGCAAATTAAACCACCATCCGCCGGTTGGCGGATTAAATTCCATCGTTAATCCGTCAAGATAGGAGATTTTTAATCGACTAGCCGTCTGATTTTTAAAATAATTTTCTATTTTTTTTAATTTTTCGCGTAAATCAACGTTTGGTCCGCGCAAATCCGCGCGAACGTTGATTTCCACGCTTCTGTAATATTGCGGCAATAAATCGGAAAAATCTGCCAAAGAATAAGGCAAGCGCGAAACGGCATTGATAATTTTAATCGCCGTTAAAATTCCGGCGTCGCAATAAAAGAATTTTTTAAAATAATAATGTCCGGATTTTTCAACGCCCAAATCCGCGCCGGTTTCTCGCATCAATTTTTTTATAAAATAATGCCCCACTCTGCTTTTAATAATTTTGAGATTCGAGATTCGAGATTCGAGATTTTTTACGAGCCAGCCGGTTCTTATATCATAAACAACTTTTTTCGGCTGTGATTGCCGAATTAAAAGGCGCGCGATTATGTCGGGTTCAACGGCGCGGCCGAGATTGTTAATAAAAAATACTCGATCTCCGTCGGCATCAAAAATTATTCCCAAATCCGCTTTTTGACACAGGACTTCTTTTTTAAGCTGATTCATCGCGCCCCCTGCCCATGGATTCGGTCCGTGTCCCGGGAAATTACCGTCAGGGATTGAGTTAATAAGTTTAAAAGTTTTAAAGTTTAAAAGTTTAAAAAGATTTTTTAAAATTAAGCCGGTTGTTCCGTTTGAACAATCAAAAACTATTTTAAGCGGCTTTGCCGGTCTTAAAAATTTTTTCAAAAAACTAGTATATAAATTTAAATATTTTTCATTCATTTCTATTTTTTATCTTTATTTCATCATGTCCACGATCGTCAATAAGATGAAATATTTTTTTTCCGCTTATCGGAATCGCTTTTTTGCCGACGATTTTCAGACCGTTATATTCTTTCGGGTTATGCGAAGCGGTAATCATTATCCCTATATCGGCTTTAAAATAGTTTACTAAAAAATAAAGCATTGGAGTGGTAATAATCTCAGCGGAGATAATTTTCAATTTTAAATTTTCAATTTTAAATTGTTTTATTATTGTGGAATAAAGCGAAGGAGAACTTAAACGAGCGTCATGGCCGATGACGATAACTTTCGGTTTAATGTTTTTTATCAGCGCCGCAATAATATCTGAAACGATTTTTTCGTTTATTTCTTCCGGATATTTTCCGCGGATGTCATAGGCCTTAAAAATGTCGGGGTTCATAATTAAAATTATATCACTTTTCTGATTATTTTTATCGCTTTATTTATTTCTTCTTTTGTTGTGAATTTACCAAAACTAAAGCGAAGACTATTTTTTATTTTTTTATTCGGCAAGCCGATGGCTTTGAGAACATGCGACGGCTTGGTCGCGCGCGCCGAACAAGCGGAACCGCTTGAAACCGCTACGCCGTTTAAATCCAATTTTATTAATAAATCTTGCGCGTTTTGATCTGGGAAATAAATATTCAAAATATGTGGCAGTTTATTGTCTAATGTTCCATTTATCTTCGCGCTGGGATATTTTTTTTTGATTTCTTTCCAGAAATAACCGGCCAAATTAGAAATCCGTTTTATTTCTTTCCCGCAATTTTTTACGGTTAATTCAATAGCTTTCGCGAATCCGACGATTCCAGCGACATTTTCGGTGCCTGAACGCAAACCGAATTCTTGTCCCCCACCAGTAATAAAAGGATTTAGAATATAGGATTTAGGATTTAGGGATTTTACATATAAACACCCTACGCCTTTTGGGCCGTAAATTTTATGCGCCGACAAAGTCATCAAATCAACGCTAAGTTTTTTAACGTCGCAATCAAGAAATTGAAAAGCTTGGACAGCGTCAGTGTGGAATAGTGGATAAATCGAGAAATTTTTCTCTTTAAATTGATTTATAATTTTAGAAATGTCCGCAATCGGCTGGATAGTCCCAATTTCATTGTTCGCGTACATTATAGAAACTAAAATCGTCTGCTCATTAAGCGATTCTTTTAATTTTTTTAAATCAACAATCCCATGTTTATTGACCGGCAAATAAATAATTTCCACTCCCTCGCGTTCTAAATCTCGGCAGGTTTCTAAAATGGATTCATGTTCAATCGCCGAGATAATAATACGAGGATGCTTAATATTTAATACTTGATACTTAATACTTTTTATAATTCCGCGGAGAGCAATATTATTGCTCTCAGTTGCCGAACCGGTGAAAATTATTTCCCGAAAATTCGCATTGACGGTTTTGGCGATTTTTTCGCGCGATTCATCAATTGCCGCCATGGCTTCCTGTCCAAAAGAATGGAGCGATGAAGGGTTGCCGAATTTTTCCGAGAAATACGGCGTAATCGCTTTTTTTACCAGCGGGTCCATCGGCGTTGTCGCCGCATAGTCTAAATATATCTTCTTCATTAATAAAAAGATTACCACAAAAAGTCGAAAATCTTAAAGCTTGAAAATTGTTTAGGCTCGGTTATAATGCCGATATATGCAAATGCATCGTTTCACAATTAAAGCCCAGGAGGCATTGCAAAACGCCCAGGATATCGCGGCTCGGGAAAACCATGGAGAGTTTAAAATCATCCATCTTTTAATTTCTTTGCTTTCGGATGAAAATTCTTTAGTGCGGCCGCTGATAGTTAAGGCCGGAGTAAATTTGGATTCTTTGAGCCGGGCACTTCAGGAAGAATTGAAAAAACAGCCGAAAATTTTTGGTTCAGCCAGCACGGCTCAACTTTATCTTTCTCAGGAGTTAATGACCACGTTGGATAAAGCTACGAAAATCGCGACTATCCAAAAAGATGAATATATTTCCTGCGAGCATTTGCTTTTGGCGATTCTAGAAAGCGCTTCCGCGCCGGCCGTAATTTTGGAAAATTTCGGATTAAGGCGGGAAAATGCCCTAAGAATTTTAGCGCAATTGCGCGGTTCCATGAGAATTACCGACGAAATGCCGGAGAGTAAGTTTCAGGTATTGGAAAAATACGCCATCAATCTTACGGAGCGTGCGCGCAAGAGCGAGCTTGATCCGGTAATCGGCCGAGACGAAGAGCTTCGCCGCCTTATTCAGATTTTAAGTCGTCGGACGAAAAATAATCCGGTTTTAATCGGCGAGCCCGGCGTCGGCAAAACAGCGGTTGTGGAAGGTTTGGCGCAGAGAATTGTTTCGGGCGACATTCCCGAACCGTTGAAAGGAAAAGAAATCGTGATGCTTGACCTCGGTTCGCTTATTGCCGGAACGAAATTTCGCGGTGAATTTGAAGACCGTTTAAAGGCTTTTATTAAAGAAATTCAGCAATCGGCCGGCAAGATTATTCTTTTTATAGATGAGATTCATATGATTGTCGGAGCTGGAGCCGCTGAAGGCACGGTTGACGCTTCCAATTTATTAAAGCCGGCGTTGGCGCGCGGTGAACTTCGGGCTATTGGCGCCACCACTATTAGGGAGTATCAGCGTTATATTGAAAAAGATTCGGCCTTGGAACGTCGCTTCGCTCCGATTATGGTCAATGAGCCGTCCATTGAAGACAGCATTTCCATTTTGCGCGGCCTTAAAGAAAAATATGAAAGCTATCACGGTTTGCGAATTAGCGATGAGGCGATTGTCGCGGCGGTTAATCTTTCCGCTCGTTATATCAGTGACAGATTTTTGCCGGACAAAGCCATTGATTTAATTGATGAAGCCGGAGCCGGCAGACGCTTGGAAAGCGAAAGCTTGCCCCGAGAGATTGATAAATTAAGAAGAGAAATCACTCGCTTGGAAATTGAGAAATCAGCCATTGTCAATGAAAAAAATAATGGCAACGGCGCGAAATCCAAAGAACGGCTGAAAGAAGTTGAAAAAGAATTGGTTAAATTTAAAGAAAAGAACGATGAGCTTTCGGGGAAATGGCAGGGCGAAAAAATGACGTTTGAAAATTTTAGAAATTTACGAAAAAGAGTTGCGGATTTGCAGAGTTCGGCCGAGTTAGCCGAACGAGAAGGCAATTTGGAAAAAGTGGCAAAAATAATTTACGGTGAATTGCCGCAGGCGGAAAAAGAATATAAGGCGTTTGAAAAAAAATACGTTAATAAAAATCAAAAACAAGGAGAGTTTTTCATTAAAGAGGCTGTCGATGAAGAAGATATTGCCGCGGTTGTTTCGCGTTGGACCGGAATCCCGGTTGATAAAATGCTTCAATCCGAAGGAGATAAACTTTCAAAAATTGAAGACGTTCTTTCTCAAAGAGTAATTGGCCAAAAAGACGCGATTAAAGCGATTGCCAATGCCTTGCGTCGGGCGAGAGCCGGGCTTGCTTCTGAAGACAGGCCGTTAGGTTCGTTTATGTTTTTAGGCCCTACGGGAGTCGGCAAGACGGAATTAGTGAAGGCTTTGGCGGAATTTATGTTTAATGATGAAAAAGCGCTGGTAAGGATTGATATGTCTGAATATATGGAGCGGCACAGCGTGAGCCGGCTTATCGGTTCGCCGCCTGGGTATGTTGGCCATGAAGAAGGCGGCCAATTAACTGAAACAGTAAGGCATCGGCCATACAGCTTGATTCTTTTTGATGAAATAGAAAAAGCCCACCCGGAAGTTTTTAATCTTTTGCTCCAAGTTTTGGATAATGGTCGGCTTACGGACGGTAAGGGTAAAACGGTTAATTTCAAAAATTCCATAATCGTTTTAACTTCCAATGTCGGCAGTGAATATTTTAAGGAAATTTCGCGGTTTGGATTTGAAACGGAAGAAGTGGATAAAAAGTTGATCACGGAAGAAAACGTTTTTAAAAGCCGCGTGAAAGAAGAGTTAAAAAATATTTTTCGCCCGGAATTTCTTAATCGGCTTGATGAAATTATTATTTTTAATTCGTTGACTAAGGCGGAAATTAACAAAATTGTCGCGCTTCAAATTAATGAGCTTAAAGAAAGACTTGAAAGGCGCGGGTTAAAAATTAGTGTTGATAATTCTTTGGAAAAACATATCGTTGATGTCGGTTTTGACCCGGAATACGGCGCTCGGCCGATTAAAAGGGCAATTCAAAGAATAATTCTTGACGAATTGGCGAATAAAATTATCAAGGGCGAACTCAAAAATGCTAAAAAAATTAAAATCGGTTTCAAAGAATCCGGTGTTACAATCGGCGTTTAGCCCCCACATCATAACAAGTTTATTCCTATGTTTTTTTATAATAAATTTATTACTTCTCACAACTTGTTTGGTGTGGGGGTTAAGGCGTTAATTTTTTCTTTAACTCTGGCGGCTGTTTATAATTATCGGTCTTTTTGGTCATTTTTCTTTTTTATTGCGGTCGCGCTTTATTTTTATTTTAATCCGTTTTTTGAAGCGAAAAAATATTTCTCTTCTTTTTTAATTTTTTTGGTTATCGCGTTATTAACGGCAAATTATTTGCCGGTTATTGCCGGCAAATGGAATTTTCTGACGGCGGGCCTATTCGGACTGTTCTTTTTTCTCTTTTTGGGGATTAAAAATTTGGTTTTTATTAATCGTTCGCTTATTTACGAACTTGTAAATAATTTTCTCTTTTTTTCTCTTTTTATAATATTTTTCCTTTTTAATAAGTCGGGATGGTTTTTTATTGAATATTCGGCGGCGTTTTTGGCGATTTTTTTACTTTTCCGCAATTTTCTTTTTTTTCGGGATTTTCAAAGAGAAATTCAGGCGCCGGTTTCTTTAATCTCGGCAAAAATAAATTTATTTTCAGTAAGTTTGGCGGTTTTAACTTCCCAATTTATATTGGCTGCCGCTTATCTGCCTATCGGATTCTTAAATTTGGCGGCTGTTTCATTGGTTGCCGTTTTGGCGTTGAAAGATTTAACGATTTCCCACTTGTCCGGTAGCCTCAACCGTTCGGTTGTCCTGAAAAACGCGACTATGGTTTTGATTTTTAGCGTCATTATTTTTATCGCCTCCAAATGGCAACCATAAAAGCTGAAAAGCTGATAAGCTGATAAGCCGACAAGTGTAACATTTACCATTGTTTTTCGTTATCTATATATACGGGTCTGCCCCGTAGTGAGCTTGCTCTACTACTGGGGTTATCCACAGTCGAACTATTGACGCTGTTTGGGATAACCGTATAATAAAATTACAATTAAATACCTCGCATAAAAACCTTTGGTTTTATGCGGGGCAGGGATTTGGAGTGAGGCCAAATAACAAAACGAGCTGAAAAGCGGTTAAGCTAAAAAGTTTAAAAAACTTATTAGCTTATTTATTTAACTTCTCAGCTTATTAGCTTTTAAGCTTATCAGCTTATTTAGCTTATTTTGGTCTCGCTTCAAAAAGCGAGTTTTATTTTTTTAAATGCTTTTAATCTTATTCAGCTTTTCAGCTTTTAAGCTTATCAGCTTCATTGATACCACGGCTGTTCTGTAAAATCGTTTTGAAGTTTTCTAGTGGCTAAATCCTAGTCGCTAGTGGCTAAAATGGTCGATGATTTGCGGATTCAGTCTTCTGAAAATAAACTTAATTTAAACTAAACAATTTGCGAATCTTAATAACCTCACTTTTAAGTTCAGCAAATAAAAACTTACATAAATAATGAGTATTAAAAAATTTTTCACAGGATTTGCCGCTGTTGCTTTGACAGTAGCGGTAATCGGTTCCGGCGTTAGCGCCGCGACAGTGGAAGAATTACAAGCTCAGATTGCCAGCTTGCTTTCCCAAATTACGGCATTGCAAGTTCAATTGTCAGGCCAGAGCGCTGCCACTCCCGCTGCATACAATTTTTCAACTGACTTAACTGTCGGTTCAAAAGGCGATGCGGTAACGAGCTTACAGAGCTTCTTGGAATCTAAAGCAATGTTGACAATGCCTACTGGCGTTGCCAAAGGTTACTTTGGAAACTTGACAAAGGCGGCTTTGGCTAAATATCAGGCGTCAGTCGGAATTTCTCCGGCAGCCGGATACTTTGGTCCGAAGACAAGAGCTTATGTTAATTCTTTGGCTGCCGTTCCGACAACCGGAGGAACAACCCCGACAGTCCCGACCAGCGGTTTAACGCTTACTTTGGCCTCGGATAATCCGGCAGCTGCCGCTATTCCGAAAGGCGCGGCAGGCGTTACCCTCTTGAAATTTAACGTTTCAGGAAGCGGCACTCTTGATGCTTTGACATTTAAGAGAATCGGCATCGGCGCGACCGCAGATTTTTCGTCAGCCGGTCTTTACATCTATGATGGAGACACTCGTTTGACGAGCGGAAGGAGTATTAATTCCACCACTCACGAAGTTTCATTCCTTAATCTGGCTTTAAAAGTTGAAGGGACTAAAACTTTTAAATTGGTAGGAGATATTTCTTCAAGCGCTACGGCTAGTAACCGTAACGCATTTGGATTAATTTCGGCTGTCGGCACTCCGACACCAACCGGTTCATTAGCAGGTAATGAATTGAGCATTGCCGGCCAGCAAGTTGGAGGCATTACTGCCACCAGCGGCGCGGCTCCGACCAACCCGAAAGTTGGCCAGAAAGAAGCTCTTTTGGCGGAATTTAAATTGACCGCCAGTTCAACCGAAGATGTTAGCGTAATGCGCGTTGCTTTGACTGAAGGAGGTTCAATCGCGAACAGCAATCTTTCTAATTTCACTTTGAAACAGGGAGGCAATGTTGTTGCGACTGCTTCAGCGGTTGGAGCGAAAGACTTAGTGGTGTTTAACTTCACCGCTCCTTTCTTGCTTGAAAAAGGCCAGGAAAGAACTTTCAGCATTTACGGCGACATCAGCGGCACAACCCGTTCGGATGATACAATCGTCTTTTACTTTGACAGCAAGTCAGATGTTTACGCTATTGGCAAAACCTACGGTTATCCGGTTGATCCGACCATAACCGGTATGGACACCACTGGCGAAGCGGACACCTTAACTGTTCAGGGAGGCGAAATCACCATTACCTTTAATGGTCCGTTGTCAGGCGATATCGTTACCAGAGCGCAGGATGCGACTCTTTATGATTTCACTATTGCTGCCAAAAACAGCGTTGAAATCAGGAACTTGAGATTTAACGTCTCAACAACCGGCGCAATCGCTATTTATAACGACTTTAAAGTATGGGATGCGACTGCCAATAAAGTGTTGACCAGCGCGACCGATGTCACTACCGCTGCTTCAACCGATAAGACTTTCACCGACACGATTAACATCGCTGCCGGCGAGTCAAAGAGGATGAAAGTAACGGCTGATGTTGATTCAACTGACAGCACTAGCGGCACAGTTAAAGTTCACTTGCTAGCTTTCCAGGCCAATGACATTAGAAACTTGGATAACAACACTTATGTTGCTACCAGCGTCATTGTTCCTAACAGCACAGTGAGCGGGAACACTCAGACCGTTAAGGCCGCGACCTTAGACCTTCAATTGTCAGCGTCTCCGACTTCCCAAACTTATGTTCAGGGAACTCAGGGAGTTACGCTCGCGGGTCTTAGCTTCAGGGCGATTGCCGATGACATTAAATTGAGCTCCGTTAAAATTACTGCGAGTTCTACAACCGGAACTTTGACTTCAGGCGAAGTTCAGAGTCTTGGATTGTATGACGGCAGCACTTTATTGGGAAGCACAAAGTCATTGGATACAACGGCTTTGACTGCCACCTTTGACAATCTTAATTACACGATTAAGAAAGGTGAAACTAAAACTTTCACTCTTAAGGGCAATATTTCCAGCGATGCGACTGACACGGATGTTTACTACTTCTATGTCGCCGCGGTTACCAGCAGTAATATTGTCGCTTATGACAAAGACGGCAACAGCGCCACGCTTTCCGGCACAGCCGCGAACTCTGGCTTTACTGTTAAACACACAGTTACTACGACTGGAAGTGTAACAGTTGCCGTTGCTCCGGATGATGTCGAATCAGAAGCGGGTATTGTTATTGCCGGCACCGAAAGTATTTTGGCGAAATTCCGCTTTACAGCTGCTAATGAGCAGATGACCGTTAATAAACTTCAATTATTAGTTGTTGAAACTTCAAGCGCGACAGCCACTTCAACGGCTTCGTCTGACGAAGTTCCGACTGTCAAACTTTACGATGGTTCAACTCAAATTGGAGCCACAGCTGGTTATACTGTTCAGGCCTCTGGAGATAATTCCGGTATAGTGGTTATTGAAAACCTCGGCTGGAATATTACCAAAGACGGCAGTAAGACTTTAACTGTTAAGGGCAACCTTAACACGATTTCAGGAGGGGCTGATACCGGTTCTTCGGTCTATGTAAGCGTTCATGCTTCAAACTTTGAAGCTCAGGGCGCGAGCGCAAAAGACACGACTATTACGGCTGCCACTGGCAACCAGAAAGTTGTGTACAAGACCAAGCCGACTATTGCTGCTCCGACCGCGGCCTCGTCTAAACTCACTGTCGGACAAATTCCGGTAATGAAATTTAAGATTAAAGCCGATGGTCCGGAACAGGTTGCCTTCAAACAGATTCAATTCAAAGTTTCAATGACCGGCGCTACAATGTCAGCGGTTGACGCTGTCCCTGCTACTACCGGTAATGTTACTTTGAAAGATGTTTCTGCTGGTTCCAACCTTAATATTGCTTCTGCTTTCAGTTCAACCAGCACTACAACTGGCGCGCAAACCACAATTACTGGTGGAGCCACCGGTTATGTGTCGTTGCTTCTTAACTCCGAGCAGGTAATTTCCGCCGGAGCTGAGAAAGAATATGAATTGCAATTGACTTTTGCTGACGTTTCCGGCACTGTCGGAGCCGCTTCAGTGATTGCCAGCATTCATAGGTCTGAAACTTCTCTTGTTAGCGCGACTACCGTGTCTGGCGTGAGAAGCAGTTTAGGTACTGCGACAGATGCTGCGCCTTCGTTTGTCTGGTCCGATTACTCGGTTACCAGCCATAGCGAATCAACAGCTGATTGGGCAAACGGCGTTCTCGTAAAGATTATGCCGTCAAGCTTGATTACTATCAGTAACTAACCGCTTGGAGTTTTTCAATAGCTCATAATTGAAACAAGAAGGCCCCTTTCGGGGTCTTTTTGTTTGTGATATTCTTATAAGACTTATGAGATTTATAAGGATTATCATTAAATTTCTTTTATTTATAACGGCTCTTACGCCATTTATTGTCTTGTCTAAAATTCCATTTTCTTTCGTTTTGGGCAAAATACTTTTTTATCGCAGTATTATTGAAATCGCCCTGATTTTGTTTTTGATTTATTTACTCTTATCCGCCAGCCGGCGGATTGAAACTTTAAAACTTTTAAACTTTGGAACTTTTAAACATTTAAACTTTCTTTATGTTTTTCTTTTTTTATTTCTTATCTCTCTAATCATCAGCACAATTTTTGCCGTAAATCCTTATCGCGCTTTTTGGGGCGATTTGGAAAGAGGCGAAGGATTGTTTGGTTTTTTACATTTTTTCGCTTTTTTAACAATGGCTGTTGCGGTTTTTGAAAAAAAAGATTGGCAGAATTTCTTTAAAATTTCTCTTGGAGTTGGATTTATATTGATTTTTTACGCTTTTTTGCAATATTTTAATGTTCTAAATTTTCCCTTTTTATTTATATCGGAAGGAAGGCCGTTTTCTTTTATCGGTAATCCGGCATTTTTGGCAACCCATATGTTTTTTTTAATAATGTCCGCTGTTATTGTTTTTCATTATTCATTATTCATTATTCATTATTCAATTTTAAAAAAATTTTGGCGATATTTTTCTTTATTAATAATCATTTTATCCGTTGCAACGATTTTTATTACCGCCACTCGCGGCGCGATTTTAGGATTAGGGGCTGGTATTTTTTTCTTGCTCATTTATTTCGCTATAAAAAAACCTTCAAATTTTGAAACCGAGCGTTTAAACTTTAAAACTTTAAAATTTTTAAACATTAGGCGAATATCCATTATTTTATTAAGTTTAATTATAATTTTCAGCGGAACTTTTTGGCTCACGCGTCAAAATCAATTTTGGCAAGATATTCCCGGTCTAAATCGTTTAGCAAAAACCGCGATTTTTGATGTGAACGACACTTCAACTCAATTCCGTCTGATTACTTGGAAACTAAGCTGGGACGCTTTCAAAGAAAAACCGATTTTGGGCTGGGGAATAGAAAATTTTCTTGTTGCTTATGAAAAGCATTACAACCCAGGTTACGCTATTTACGGCGAATCGTGGATGGACCGGGCGCACAATAAAATTTTTGATGTTCTTGTAATGCAAGGGATATTCGGATTACTGACATATTTTGGCATTTTCGGAGCCGTGTTTTATTTATTATTTAAAAAAGTAGGAGGATTTATATCAATTACACTTGCGACTTTAATAGGCGGTTATTTTATCCAGAATCTTTTTGTTATGGACCAAATTATTTCTGATATTATGTTTTTCGCTATTTTGGGATATTTAATTTTTGCAACTGTAGATAAATCAACGCAAGCCATCAATTCGTCAGCTTATCAGCTTTTAAGCTTATCAGCTTTTAAGCTTATTAGCTTATCGCTAGGCTTAGTCTTAATAATTATTTCCGGCTATTCCTTATATTTTTATAATTATATTCCTTATGTTCAGGCAAAAATGATAAATGAAGTCAAAGGAATTGAACGTGCGAGTTTGATTGAGAATAAATTAAGAGAAGCGACTAACCCTTATAATTTCAGTCAGTTTAATTTAAGGGCGCACATTGTTGATTATTATTATGATAAACAGCCGCAGATTTTTGAGGATGCGTCTTTTAAGCCGCTTTCGGATTTTTTCGTAAATTTAATTGACGAGATTATTAAAAAAGAGCCGTACGATGTAAGGATGTTTATTAGAAAAACGCGGATGCTTCAAGATAAGGCGATGAACGATGCGAGTTTGTATAAAGAGGCTGGAGATTCAATGAAGCGGGCGATAGAATTGGCGCCCAACCGCCAGGAATTGTATTATAATTTGGCATTTGTTTTGCTTGGTCAGGAAAAATTCCAAGAAGCCGTTGAAGCGAGCGTGAAAGCGATTGAATTAAATCCCAATGTGGCGCGCGCCCATTATCATTTGGCTTTTGTGTTGGCGGTAATCGGTCCGCAAAACGCCGATGAAATTATTGAGGAAATGGAAATTGCCAATAACTTAATTCCTGATTTTAGCGGCTTGCCCTCTGGCGACCATGATATGATCGCATTGATTTACAGTCGATTAAACAGACCGGACAAAGTGGCGGAAATTATTAAAAGAAGCATAGATTTGCATTTATTAATTAGATTTCTTCCGGTATATTATGAGGAAGCTTTGGGATATTTTGCCGCTACGCGCGACGCGGAAAATTTTATTAAATTAGCCAAAGACGCCCGCAATTATTATCCGCATTTGAAAGACGATATGGATGTTTTAATTGATTTGGCGGAAAAGGGAAATTGGGAGATAATTGATAGCCTAAGTAAGTAGAAAGTAGTAAGTAGAAAACTGGAATTTAATAATGAATAATATTTTTTTAAAAATAACCAAATTTTTCTTATATGCGGTTCCGTTTAGCGCGGTGATTGTTTCGCGCGGAACATTGTTTCCTTTTATTGTCGGGAAATATGTTTTTTTTAGGACAATCGTTGCTTTGGCGGCGATATTTTTTGTGTGGCATTGGGCGATAGATAAAAATCAAAATTTAAAAATCAAAAATCAAAATGACAATTTAAAATTCAAAAATATATTATTTAAACAACCCTTAGTAATCGCGGTTTCAATTTTCGCTTTAATATATATTATTTCCGGATTTTTTGGGTATAATCCCGCGTTTTCTTTTTGGTCAAATTTTGAACGCGGCGAAGGCGGCTTGCAGATGATTTTTTTATTGATTTATTTTCTTCTGCTTACCGCAGTTTTTTCCGCCGAAGGATCGTGGCGAAAAGTGTTAATAGCCGCATCCTGGGCGGCCGCATTAGTGGTCGCTTATGGATTGGGGGCTATTTTGGGGATTAAAACGTTTGTTGGCGATGGATTATGCGCCAGATTTGCCGGTTCGCTTGGCAACTCGGCTTATCTTGGAACTTATATGTTATTTGCCATATTTTATGCCGCTTATTTGGCGATTGATAATTGGAAATTTTCTAAAAAATTGGTTAAATTCGGTTGGCTTGGGTTATTGGCAGTTTTCGCGATTTTTCTATTATTAAGCCAAACGCGCGGAGCGTTTTTGGGGCTTGGCGCGGCGATTATTTTTGGTTTATTTTATATATTTTTTAATTCGTCAGTTTCTAAAAAAATCAGGTGGATTTCTTTATCGCTTGCGGTTATTTTAATCATCAGCGGTTCGCTGGCGATTAAATTCAGAAATTCCATAAATTTATCAATGCCGTTTTGTGGCGAAAAGGGAACGAGATTATTGGATGTTTCTTTAAATACGCAAAATTTTCAAACCAGATTATGGCTTTGGCAACAGTCAATAATTATATTTAAAGAAAAACCTGTTTTGGGCTGGGGGATGGAGAATTTTAACGTGCCGTTTGAAAAACATTATGACCCGCATTTTGAGGTTTGGTACGACCGGGCTCATAATATCTTTTTTGACTACCTTACAATGACCGGAATTTTAGGGTTATTGAGTTTTGTCGGAATTTTTATCGTTTATTATTGGCAATTCTTTAAATTCAGTAAACAGGAACTAGTAACCAGTAAACAGGAACCAACCCTAATTACTAATTACTCTTTATTGATTACTAATGCTTTATTTTTCGCTCTACCAATCGCCTATCTCGTCCAAGGATTGGTTCTTTTTGACGTTTTGCCGATATATATAAATCTTTTTCTGTTTTTGGCATTCGCAAACCATAAATTTCAAATCACAAATCACAAATTACAAACAAATTCTAATGAATAAAATACAAAATTCAAAACAATATGATTTAGAGGAAAGAACAGCGATGTTTGCGGAACAATGCAGAGACTTTATTAAAAAATTACCAAAAACAATTTCTAATATTGAATATGGCAAGCAACTTATAAGGTCTTCTGGCTCACAAGCGGCTAACTATATTGAAGCCAATGAATCATTGGGCAAAAAAGATTTTATTTATAGAATTAGAATTTGTAGAAAAGAAACAAAAGAAAGCTGTTTATGGTTGCGCCTTTGTGATTGTGATGATAATAAAATAATGGATACAGAGCGGATAAATCTTTTAAATGAGGCAACGGAATTAAGAAAAATTTATACCGCAATTTTAAATAAAAGTATTTAGAATTTAAAAATTTGAATTTTGGTATTGTTTGTAATTTGTGGTTTGTAATTTGTAATTTAATTAAGAAATATGACCAAAGACATAAAATTAACCATTGCTTTTATAATCACTGCCTCGATGCTGGTTTTGACCTATTTTGGCTCTATTTTGCCTTTTCAGAAATCAAGACTATATATTGACGC
>JBBTVF010000064.1:0-1591 GCA_038063335.1 Patescibacteria group bacterium | reverse complement strand
GTTCGCAAATCTTTTCATTTCTCCCCTAATTTTTATTAGGGGAGTTTTGTTTTTCCGTTTGTTTTGTCCAACCTCCCAACATTTTTCCGATTGCGTCCAATTTTTCGGAGATTACTATATATTTTTTATTATCCAAAGATTTTATTTCCCAAGCCATTTGGAAAAGAAATTTAAGAGAGTCTAGTTTTAAGCCGGATTTCTGCAAATAAGGGAGTTTTTGTTCTTTTGGCAAACGGCTGGCGGTAAAAAATAATCCGGCAATTTCAATAATTAGAGCGTCTATTTTTATGCCCAAAGAATAGCGTGAGTCTTTTGTAAAATGAGGCAAAAATTCATGCCATGATTTGTATAAACCGACTGTTTGAATGATAATTGTTAAATTCCCGGAAGATAAAAACTTAGAATTATTATGAAAATCAAATTGGTTCATAAATATGAAGAAATAATTTCCGTTGAAAATCTTTTAGTTGCATGGAAAGAATTTTTAAAGGATAAAAAGAACCGTCTTGATGCTCAGAAATTTTCGCTTAACTTAATTGACAATATATTACCATTGAATAATGAACTTGTCAAAGGAATTTATAAGCATGGCGGTTATGAAGCGTTCAAGGTAAACGACCCAAAGCCTAGAGATATTCATAAGGCAAGTGTTCGCGACAGATTATTGCATCACGCGATTTACAGGATTCTATATCCGTTTTTTGATAGAAAATTCATAGCAGATTCTTTTTCCTGTCGATTGGAAAAAGGGACGCATAGGGCGATAAACAGATTTCGGGAATTTTATTTCAAAGTCGGCAAAAATAATACGAAGACTTGCTGGATTTTGAAATGCGACATTAGGAAATTTTTTGCCAATATTGACCACAAAATTTTGACGGAAATTTTAAAAGAACATATAGACGACGATAAATTATTGTGGTTGCTTAAGAAAATAATCGGAAGTTTTTCGTCCGGTAAAACCGGAGTCGGTTTGCCGCTTGGAAATCTGACTTCTCAGCTTTTCGTCAATATTTACATGGACGAATTTGACCAGTTTGTTAAACATAAATTAAAAGCGAGATATTATATCAGATATTGCGACGATTTTATTGTTTTATCAGACAATCGCGAACATTTAATAGGTTATATTTCAGCGATTAAAAAATTTTTAATGGATAATTTAAGGCTTGAATTGCATCCCGATAAAATTTCCATTAAGACTATGGAGTCTGGCGTTGATTTTCTCGGCTGGGTCAATTTTACCGACCACAGGATTTTAAGGACCGCCACAAAAAGAAAGATGTTTAGAAATATTGTCAAAAGCGAAGGCAAAACGGAAACTATTCAGTCATATTTGGGATTAATAAGCCACGGGAATACAATAAAGCTTAAGCAAAAAATATTGGATTTATTATACAAAGCTATATAAGTTTGTTGCTTAATTAAAAGGATTGTTTTAAAATTCAGGAATATAATGTCAAAAAAGAAAAAAATAACAGACGCTAAGAAAGAAAAATTTTCCGGCCAGCAAGAAGAATTTCGCCTTCATCGCGAAACCAAAAAAAGCGTTTGGGCGGTGGTTTTTTTCGGTATTGCCGCGGTTTTGGTT
>JBBTVF010000063.1:0-1059 GCA_038063335.1 Patescibacteria group bacterium | reverse complement strand
TGTGGTGTTATTGCTGATGAATTGGGCACTAATCATCATATAATTAAAAAAATAGCCGATTCATATCGACAATCCAATCCCGAGTATTTTGGTGATTTCAAGGATAAAATGGGAAGGTTTTTAGAACATTATTCTCCGGAATTAATAGAAATTATTAGAAAAAATATTGCGGAAAAAAAAGAAGCGCTAGAAGGTTGGAAAACTTGTGGTGCTGTTGCCGATGAATTGGGCACTAATTATTATACAATTAAAAAAATAGTTGATTCATATCGACAATCCAATCCCGAGTATTTTGGTGATTTCAAGACTAGGTATGGAAAAATTTACGAACATTATTCTCCGGAATTAATTGAGATAATTATAAAAGAAATACAAGATAAAAAATTGGGAAAAGAAAAGGAGAAATTAGATGAAGGATTAAAACAATCTCTTGAGAACTTTATCCAAGAAATAGTCAATCCGGAAACTAAAGACGAAAGGGCTCAAAAAATTCGGGAAATTATGGCGCTTCTGCCGGAGAATGCCTGTGATATATTACTTAAATATCACCCAGAATATATTGGTTTGAAAAATGAATATGTCAAAAGCGTGATTGCTGAATATCTCGGTGATTTTCTTTTGGTTAGAAAGACCTGGGAACCAAAAGATATTGAGATGGCGGGTGAACTTTTTTCAGAGGATAAGTTTGTGGAAGCGCTGTTTTTAAAATTTAAAGATGCCAGCTTTGCCTTTTTTCAAAAAGAAAAGAAGGTTAGTCCGGAAGTTAGTGAATATGATTTAATAATGCGATATTTTCAAAATGAGAAAATTCTAGAAGCTGCAATAAGAATACCCGAAGTGCAAAAAACGATAGATAGATTAAAAGAATATTATGAAGACATATTTAGATGGGCGGATAAAAAGCCGGAAAATATTGCAAATAATTTAAAAGAAGGAAGAACTTTCCCCGACATTAATCAACTTATTAACTTAAAAGAAATTACTGATAATAAAAAAATGCTTATTGCCGATGAAATGGGACTAGGAAAAAGCGGTTCGGATATTTTAGCCAAGGAATAT
>JBBTVF010000062.1:0-1109 GCA_038063335.1 Patescibacteria group bacterium | reverse complement strand
ACCGCGAATTCACCTTTGAAGCCGAACACCTGTACGATCACAACGTATGGGATACACACACATTGATGAGAACGAGAGGAGAAGAATCGAGCGTGCGATTGAGGCAGGAAAAGGAGTGCGGGAAATCGCACGAATGACCGGGAGAAGCCCGGGTACGATCTCGGATGAACTGCGCCGCAACCGTGTGCGAAAAAGATATACACGGCAACAGGCACAGCAGAAAGCATACCTGCGGCGGAAGCGCTCCAAGCTCCAGTGTCTGAAAGTTGCGATGGATCCCGTATTGAAAAAGTACGTGACGGAGAATATCGAAAAGGATCAGTCACCGGAAGCAATCGCGGGACGACTCAAGAATGTCGAAACAGATATTCAACATGCAAGTACGAAAGCAATATACAAATTCGTACATTCTTCGCACGGCAGGAAGATCGAAAACCACCTGTATTCAAAAGCGGTGAAGAAACGAGGCGGTCCGAAACGCGGTGCGAGAAAGGTATCGATTGATGGAAGAATCATGATCGACAAGAGGCCGAAGAAAGTCGAGAAACGCAAGGAATTTGGCCATTTTGAAGGCGACTTCATTGAGTCAGGAAAGGACGGAACGGGATCATTGTTGGTGCTTGTTGAACGGAAAACACGGTATCCGTTTCTGGTGTATACGGAAAACAAATCAACCGCACATATCAACGATCTCGTTGCGACCACGTTGCAGTACGTCCCGATCAAATCAATCACACTCGACAACGATCTGTCATTTCAAAAGCACCTCGAGCTCTCTGCACTTCTCGATGCAATTGTTTTCTTCTGTCATCCGTACCAATCGAGTGAGAAAGGTACGGTCGAAAATCGCAATCGTGCGGTGCGACGATATGTGCCAAAGAAAACGAATCTCTCATCCGTGTCGATCGAACGGTTCAAAGAGATCGAAACAATTCTTCGGACTCGATATATGAAAGTACTCAACTTCAAAACGCCTGAGGAAGTGTGGAATATCGAAATGGAGAAAGAGAAACAACGCCGCAAAAGAAAATGGAAACGTGCTACGATGACGCCATTACTAACATCGATTAATCAAAAAGTCGGTGTTCGGCTTCAGAGGTTTTTGTAGG
>JBBTVF010000061.1:0-1088 GCA_038063335.1 Patescibacteria group bacterium | reverse complement strand
AGTGCATTCGCAGTGGAAATTCACCACTAAGGATATTTAAAGGACTTAAGTACTTGTTGCATTTTCTCATATGGGGTCAAATATCCCAAACATTTTCTGGGAGTATTGTTTAACCAGTGCTCAATTTCTTTAATCTTTTGCTCGGATATTTGGTCGATACTTACTCTTTTAGGGATGAATCGTCTTATTCTCCCATTGGTATTCTCATTACTGCCTTTCTCCCAGGCATGATACGCATGTGCGAAAAAGACATCTAGTCCCGTCTCTTGGCCTAATAGTTGATGTTGGGTATTTTCTGTGCCGTTATCTTGTGTAAGTGTTAATCGAATTCTTTGAGGAAACACAAGCAGCCTTTTGGTTACGGCTTCTCGTTTTGCTGCCGCAGTACGGTTCGGTAATTTGTCTATCATACTAAAGCGGGTATATCTTTCAATGGTAACTGAGAGGGCAGTTGTGTCACTTTGTCGTCCTATCACATTATCCGTCTCATAATCTCCAACCCGCAGTCGTTTTGCAACAATTACTGGCCGCATATCGATACTTATTGCGCCTGGTATCTTACCTCTGTGGTGTACAGTTCTTCCTCCTTTTTTCATGCGCTTTTTCCTCCTATTGGGCAGATACTGCCACAGCTTATATAGTCTGGCTTCTTTAGAGTAGATGTAGCGGTAAATTGTTTCGTGATGAATACAAAGGGTAGGATACTCAAGTGACAGTCTGCCTGCTATTTGTTCCGGTGTCCAAAAATACGGTGCCCTCAAATGTTCCTGAACATATTCCCAAACTTGTATACTTTTGAGTGGTGCACGTCTTCTCTGATCGCGGCTTTTCCTCTGGGCTCGCAGCTGGGCGCAAGCTGGGAGGTACGGTACAAAGCGGCTATTTCTCTGCCATTCTTTTATCAAACCTCCATGATCTTTCTTGAGTCTCCGGCCGATTTCTCGAAAGCTTATCCCCAGATTTCTCCACAAATACAAATGTTCACGTTCTTCTAAGGTAAGTTGTTTAAATTTTCCCAAAGCTTTTTCACCACCTTCCTAAAGTACTGAATTTTACCTTAGGTGGTGAATTTCGTTTGCGAACTTACA
>JBBTVF010000060.1:0-4793 GCA_038063335.1 Patescibacteria group bacterium | reverse complement strand
CACCTCCTGCCTCAGCTTTTTTTATTGAAACACCGTAAAATAATATCGTTAAAATAAGAAAAGATATAAAAAATTTACTGGAAAAGAGTTTCATTAATTTAATTTTAATGTATTAAGAATAAATAACAAGATATGGGCTGTGGATAACTTTTGGAGGAAATGTCAATCCAGATAAATTTTCTTATTATAAATTCACCATATAGGTTTTAATAAATTTTTCTATTGCTTTTACAGTTTCATTTTTAAGCTTAGAATTACTCTCAGCAACCCATTTTGCAAAATTATATAATTCTTGATTGTCAACTTTTAACCATTTTCTATTTTTAAATAAAAAATACATAAGCGTTGTTATCGCAATTCTTTTATTGCCATTCTGAAAAGGATGATTTTTAATCATTAAATAAAAAAGCATTGCCGCTTTGCCATTAATGCCCTGGTAAACGTTTTTACCGCTAAAAGCGGAAAATGGAATAGCTAAACAGCTTTCTAAAATATTTAGGAATCGCGTTGAAAAATCCGGAATTGGCTCGTTCCATTCCATAAATTTTTTCGCTAAATAATAAGCTGCGTATTCAACTTCACTTATTGTCAATATTTTTATTTTCATTCTTGACCCAATAATTTAAGAGTTTCGCTATATTCACGAATGGTTTTGCCAACCGATTTTTCAATTTCTCGTTTTTGTTGTTCTGTTAAAACCGTACCTAAAATTTCAGCCAAATTTTTTTTATTAATTGAAAAACTACGGCCAACTTTCTGCGCTTTGATTTTCCCGGCTTTAATTTTTTTAAAAACCGCTTGCCTGCTAATACCTAAAAACAATGCCACTTCGCTTGTGGTAAAAAATTCTTTTTTCATATATTTCAATAATATTCTTTGTCAACCGACAAGTCAATGGTTAACGAATGTTGATAAATAGGCAATAAAAAAAGAGGCTCTTAACGTTTAGAGCCCCTTGAGTTTCCCACGTCTTTTAAATATCCCACCCCCCTACGAATTCATACTCGTAGGAAATGGTGTTCGATTTTCTTCCGGCGCTGTCTTTTAAAAAAAGGATGTATCTAATTATATCCCCCGCCCTTAACTCAATCTCTTTATTATTAGCCTCGAGCCAAGGAATAACGATTTGGAATTTCCCTGTTTCAAAAGCGTCCATTCCGGACACTTCCTCCAAATCCGAGGCAATACCAAGATCCGCCATCTCGTCTAACTGAACCACTGCATTATTTCTTTCAATAATGTAGCCGACAGTAAATTTTGCCTCTGCCAAACCGCCTTTGACATTATTAAAAGAAAATTCCATCCTTAAATCTCCCCCGTTTTTTGTAATTTCAAAATCCTTTATAGTCGGACCGTCGCTGTCCTCAGCCATTAACTCAACCCCAACGGCAACTATAAAAAAAACCAATAAAAACCAAATTATAGATTTTAATTTTTTGTCCATCTCACACCTCCGTAAATTTTTTTCTTATCCTTTTAACGGTTAAAAACCGCTGTTTATTAAATTGCCCTTAAATTATACTTAAATTTAAATAAAAGTCAACCCTGAATCACACGCCGCCGACCATCACGGTTTGGCTGTTTATTAAACGTTGATAAGTTTTACAGGTTTTGAACAGTTCGTCATGTTTGCCTTCGCCGACTATTCTGCCTTTTTCCATCACAATTATTTTATCGGCATCTTTTATGGTAGATAAACGATGAGCAATGATAATAGTCGTTCTTCCTTTTGACGCTTTTTCTATGGATTGCCGGATAAGCGCCTCATTTTCCGTATCCAAACTAGAAGTCGCTTCGTCAAAAATCAGAATTGACGGATTTTTAATAAGCGCGCGGGCAATGCCGACTCTCTGACGTTCGCCGCCGGAAAGTTTTATGCCCCGCTCGCCGATTATTGTATTAAACCCATTTTCCAAACTATCAATAAATTTATCAAGACAAGCCATTTTCGCGGCTTGTTTCAATTGTTCATTAGACGCATCTTGACCGCGAATTCCAAAAGCGATGTTATAACGCAAAGTGTTGTCAAAAAGAGAAATGTCCTGCGACACCACGCCGACGAAAGAACGGAAGTTTCCCAAATCCAAATTTTTCAAATCATTGCCGTCAATTAAAATTTCTCCCTTTTCGGAGTCATAAGCGCGGATAAGCAACTGCGCCAGACTTGTTTTCCCGACACCACTAGGCCCAACAATCGCCACTCTTTGTCCGGGTTCCATTATAAAATTAATATTTTTCAAAACATACTCTTCTCCCGCCCTTTTTCTGCTTTGAACAATGCTATCTTCTTTTATGTATTCTCTTTTCGGATACTTAAAATAAACGTTTTTAAACTCAATTTTCCCTTCGAATTTTTCCGGTTTAATCGGATTCTGGATTTCTTTCACGTCGGATTCAACGTCAAGCAATATGAAATATTTTTTAACTGCGGCGTAAAGTTCTATTATTTTACGGTTCATTCCGGAAATTTTGCCGAAATCGCTAAAAGCGTTGTTTGACCATGACCAAATGGTAATCAAAAATCCCGGGGTATAAATTTTTTTATACACCAGAAAAATACCGACAAACATTACGGAAAAACGAAAAATTATCAAAAGAGCGCCTCTTGATAAAGTCCACGTATGAAATTTTACCCAAAAACTTTCCGAAAAATCGCCGAGTGTTTTTAAAGATGTATCATATTCTTTTACTATTTTCTTTTCTCTGGCATTTGTTTTAATTAAACTCACATTACGCAAAATTTCGGAATGTTTTTTATTAGCTTCATGCCAATCGTCTTGAATTTTTTTATATCCGTCCCAAAAGAAATTATTAAAATAAATAGTAAAACCTATTAAAATCGCGAATCCGATAAAAACCATCGCGCCTAAAATCGGCGCCAGAATAAACAGCGCGGCTACAACCGCGCTCACGCGCAAAAATAACGGCGCTATACTATAAACAATTTCGTACGCCAAAGTTTCAAGAGAATGCTGACCCCTGTCAATTATGCTTTTTTTGATGCCGGAATTTTGATTTTCATGCTGACCGATTGAAAAATCAAACACTTTCCTCAAGGTTTCATCGGCAACGTGACGATTTATTTTATATTCTATTTTCCTCAATTCAACCCGTTCTCTCAAATAACCGAATAAATCATTTATTTGCGAAATTCCCAAAGAGATTAAAAGCAAAATTATCACCGAAACTATTGGCTTGCCGGACACAATACCATCCACAATTTTTCCGTAAATATAAGGATTAGCAAGATTAATAACCTCAATCAAAAGCATTATCGCAAAAACCAAAAAAACTGACCTCTTAAACGGCTTATAAAAATTAAAAACTCTTACGGCGAATTTTCTGAAACTTATGTCATTATCCATAATGGCCTATTATAACGGCTATTTTACTCATAGACAAATAGTTATTGGCGATTATTATTATATAAATGGATAATATTAACGGAAAAAAAGAAACGATTTTTTACGTCAAGGGAATGCATTGCGCTTCCTGCGAGCTTAACATTGAAAGAAAATTGCTTGATTTGCCGAGTATAAAATCCGTTGAGGCGTCTCTGAACAAAGGCGAGGTGGTTATTGAATATGAAAATGCCAAACCGATAATAGAAGAATTAAATAATTTATTCAAACAAGAGGGTTATGAAATTTCGGAACAACCCGTCAAAATCAACGGGAAATTTTCCGCCAGAGATTTCGCGACAATTCTAATCGTTTTTATTTTGGCGTCTCTGGGATTTATTTCTATAAACAAACTCGGGCTTTCTTCATTGATAAACGTGAGCGCGAAATCATCGCTTCCGGCATTTTTCTTTTTCGGAGTTTTGGCGGGAATTTCCACCTGCGCCGCGCTGGTCGGCGGCATCATTCTTTCAATGTCTAAACAATGGCCCGTCCGCCAGCCGCATCTTCTGTTTAATTTCGGAAGAATTTTGTCTTACGGATTTTTCGGCGCCTTGCTCGGGCTTGTCGGCTCAAAACTTCAAATATCCTTGTCATTTTCTTCTTTCCTTATTTTGGCGATTTCTTTAATAATGATTTTTCTGGCTTTTGACATGCTGGGAATTAGCGCGTTCCGAAAATTCCAAATCACGATGCCAAAATTCATCACCCGCCATATTGCCAATGAAAAACAATTCAAGGGAAAACAAATGCCCTTCATTGTCGGCGCGCTTACTTTTTTCCTGCCTTGCGGATTCACTTTAACCGCCCAAAGCGCGGCCCTGCTTTCCGCCAATCCAATTCAAGGCGGATTAATAATGTTTTCTTTTGCCTTAGGAACCGCGCCCATACTTCTTTTAATCGGATTAACGTCAGCGAAATTTTTGGATAATCCGCAATGGTCCACAAGATTTCTGAAAATCGCTGGCGCTTTGGTTTTGTTTTTCGCTTTGTTTAACATTAACAGCCAACTAAATGTTTTTGGAATGTCAAGCTTAAGCGATATTAAATCCAATAATTTCTTAAATGATTTGCCGCCGATTATTAACGGCAAACAAATTATCAAAATGAACGCTTCAACATCCGGCTACAATCCAAGCCGCCTCAAAGCCCGCGCCGGTATTCCAATAAGATGGGAAATTACCGACACGGGTACAAGCGGCTGTACTAATGCAATTATCGCAAAAGATTTATTTAGTGATAGAATATCCTTAACCCTGGGCAAAACGAGCGTTAAAGAATTTATAATTGAAAAACCCGGAACATATAAATTCACCTGCTGGATGGGAATGGTGTCTGGCACATTTGAGGCAATATAATGCGAAATGTGCAAATTAATTATGCGAATGATGC
>JBBTVF010000059.1:6437-8463 GCA_038063335.1 Patescibacteria group bacterium | reverse complement strand
TTTCGGCTTCAAATTCAAAACTGGTTGAAAAATAAGGATAAGAGAATAATAAGCCGCAGAAGCGATTTTTTTATTATAAGGATGTCTATCAATGAATTATTTTTCAGTCGTTTTGGGGTAATTATCAGCGCGAAAGTTTCAAAATCAGCCGTAAAACGAAACAGAATTAAAAGAATTATCTATGATTTTATTCGTTTAAATAAATTTTATGAAATCGGCGACAGAGATGTTGTAATAACTGTTTTACCCGCAACGGCGAAATTGGAACGAAGCGAAATTGAAAAAGAGATTATTAAACTTTTAAACTTTTAAACTTTATAATTATGTCAAACCTTTTCAACACATATTTATATAATCCATTATTAAGCTCATTGATTTTTTTGTATGAAAATATTCCAGGTCATGATTTGGGCATAGCAATTATTGCTTTAACGGTTGTAATCAGAATTGTTTTATTGCCGTTGTTTTATAAGGGCGCCAAAGATCAGGCGATTTTACAGCGTTTGGCGCCGAAAATAAAAGAAATTCAAAAAGACCATAAAGATGACCGCGCCAAGCAGGCGCAAGTGATGATGGAACTTTATCGCGAGCATAAAGTGAATCCTCTCTCTCAATTTCTGATAATCATCATTCAATTGCCGGTTTTAATCGCGTTGTATTGGGTTTTTTTGAAAGGCATTCCGGCGAATGGAGAATTAAATCATTATTTTTTGGGAATAATTGATTTAAGCAGCCGTAGTTTGATAATTGTCGCCTTGGCGGCTTTGGCGCAGTATTTTCAGGGGAAATTAGCTTTACCCAAAACATCCAAAAATGGCGGAGAATTATCGCCGATGGAAAAAATGGGAAGGCAAATGATTTTTATCGGTCCAGTTTTAACGGTGATGTTTTTAAGTTATTTGCCGTCGGCCGTTGGCCTTTATTGGTTAACAACATCTATTTTTTCGGTTATTCAACAAATAGTCATTAATAAACGGTTGAATATAAATCCCTCACCCTTCAAAGATAAGGAATTAAAAAAACAATAAGATATATTGTAAATAGAATAAATAATAGATGAAATAGAATTTAGCTAAACATTAATATCTATAAATTTAATAAAATTTATAGATAAAATCTTTGAAGGGTGAGGGATAAACACAAATGGAAAAAATTGAGTCAATAATTAAAGAGATGGTCGGGATGATGGGATTTGATGATTTTTCGGTAAATTATTCCGCTGATAGCGGAAGATTTTCTATATTTATAAACGACAGTTTTATTTCGGAAAATAATTTGCCGGCGATTATGAACAGTTTTGATTCAGTTATTAAACTGATAGCCAGAAAAAACAATATTGATTTTGTCATAGTTGATATTAATAATTATCGCCGAAAACGCGAGGATTTAATTTTGGAAATCGCCCGGGTGACAGCGAGAAAATCCGTCGCCGAGAAAAAAGAAATGTCTTTGCCAATAATGAACGCTTATGAACGCCGTCTTGTTCACACGGAACTTGCCAAACATCCAGATATTAAAACGGAAAGCGTGGGAGAAGGGAGGGAGAGATATGTGGTGATTAAGCCGATATAATTCTTTTTGCCAAACTTTGGAATCCAAACTCTTCAAAATATGCGAGGAGTTTTTCTTTGGGGATTCCTTCATATTTTAATTCTTCAAGATGGTTTATTTTTAACGGCGCGTCGCGTCTAATAGTGGCCAGTTTTTTAGAAAGCAAAGCTATTTCTCGCGAAGCGTTTATTTTTTCATAGGATTTTTCTTTTTGTCCGTTTTCCAAAAATTGTTCAATCGTGCCATATTTTTGAATTATTTGAGTTGTGGTTTTCGGCCCAATGCCGGCAACGCCCTTGATATTATCCGATTGGTCGCCGACAAGCCCCTTATAATCAATAAGCTGGCGCGGCAGAACGCCAAATTTATTTAAAGTTTCTTTTTCATTATAAATTATCGTGTCGCTAATTCCTTTTTTAAAAGTTTCAACCATAATTTTTTCATTTTCAATAAGCTGGAGCGCGTCCAAGTCGCC
>JBBTVF010000059.1:4741-6337 GCA_038063335.1 Patescibacteria group bacterium | reverse complement strand
GGCGATATTTTGATTTCGCGCAATATCATAACGACAGATTATTTTTATGATGTTATAGCGGATTATTTTAATGTTCAGAGAGCCAATCTGATTGGCCGAAAAATAAACGAGGAAGTTCTTAATCTTCTTGCTGAAAATTTAGCTAAGCAAAAAATGGTGATTGTTTTTGATAAGGAAACTGACGGGAGTCTTAGTGTTGCGATGGAAGACCCGAGTGATTTGGGAACGGTGGAATTTTTGAGAAATAATTTAAAAGCGAATATTAAGCCGTATCTTGCGACACAGAACGATTTAAATAAAGGGTTTGCGATGTATAGTCGCCGTTTCGCGGAAAATTTCAAAAAAATAGTGGAAGAAAATATTCAGGAGTCGTTAAGGCAAAAAATCGGTTCGGTTGAAGAAGCGGCTTCGGCAATCCCCATTGTTGCGCTTATTAATAATATTATTTTTTACGCTCTTTCTTTGCGCGCCTCGGATGTTCATATGGAAATTTTTGAAGACGGAATTTTAATGAGATTTAGAATTGACGGCGTTCTCCATGAAATAACCAAGATTCCAAAAGAAGTTCATCCGGCGATTGTAGCAAGAATTAAATTACTCGCGGCCTTGAAAATAGACGAACATCAGAAGCCACAAGACGGTAGAACTCATTATAAAGTCGGTTCGGATTTGGTTGATATTAGGATTTCCATTATTCCGACTTTTTACGGCGAAAAAATAGAAATGAGACTTTTGCCCGCGACCCAAAAACCGCTCTCTTTAAGAGAAGTCGGGTTGATGGACGATATGATTAAAATTGTTGAAGAAAATATTAAAAAAACTTATGGAATGATTCTTGTAACCGGTCCGACCGGCAGTGGAAAAACTACCACGCTTTACGCCATTTTAAATATTTTAAACAGGCCGGAAGTGAATATAGTGACCATTGAAGATCCGATTGAATATAATATGAAGTATATTAATCAGGTTCAAATTAATCCTTTGGCGGGCATAACTTTTGAGAACGGATTACGTTCAATACTTCGGCAAGACCCGAACATTATTATGGTCGGAGAAATTCGCGACGAAGAGACTGCTGAAATTGCAGTGCATTCGGCTCTAACCGGCCATTTAGTTTTATCCAGCTTGCATACCAATGATGCGGCAACCGCGATTCCGCGTTTAATTGACATGAAAATACCGCAATTTTTAACCGCCGCTGTTTTAAATATGATTGTTGCCCAGCGCTTGGTCAGAAAAATTTGTTTGGATTGCATTACTTCATTTGCGCCGTCGGAAGATTTGTTAAATTCCATTAAAAAACAATTAAAAGAATTAAATCTTGAATCTGAATTCAGAGCGCCGAAAATTTTATATCAAGGCAAGGGATGCATGAGTTGCGGTAATACGGGTTATTCCAGCAGAATAGGAATTTTTGAAATTTTGAATATTGACGAAGATAATCGCAAGGAAATTATTAATCCTAATTTTTCTTTGGACAATTTGATAAAATTGGCGAAAAATAAAGGAATGATTACGATGTTTGAAGACGGATTGCGAAAATCCGAATTGGGAATGACAACAATAGAAGAAGTATTTCGCGTAATACGAGAATAA
>JBBTVF010000059.1:2964-4641 GCA_038063335.1 Patescibacteria group bacterium | reverse complement strand
ATGAGATTTCATTACATTGCATCACAATCCAACGGGAAAATAATTGAAGGCGACCATGAAGCTGAAAGTACCGCCGAAGTTTTGGGTTTTCTTGCCAGCCAGGGGTTAAGGCCGATTTCATTAAAAGCGCCGAAAGAACTTTCAAAAACGGACCGGTTTAAAATTTTCAGCCAGTCAATTGACGTTGAAGACAAGGTTTTTCTTACCAAGTATCTGGCTTTAATGTTAAGAGTCGGCACAGACCTTTTAAGGGCGATAGATATTTTAATCGCTGATTTTGAAAAACCGGCGCTTAAAGCTTTATTGATGGAAATTAGAACTTCGCTTGAAAAGGGACAGCCTTTTCATTCCGTGTTTGTCAGATATCCGAAATTTTTTTCCTCGGTTTTTATCAATATGATTAAAGCTGGAGAAACTTCCGGAAATTTAGAACTTGTTTTTAACCAATTAAGCGTTGCTTTGCAAAAAGAGCAAGATTTAAGGCGTCAAATTAAAGCGGCAATCACTTATCCGATTATTCTTTTGACCGCTTCCGCCGCTATTCTTTTTCTTTTAGTGAGTTTCGCGCTTCCGAAAATCGCCAATATTTTCACGACTGGAGGTTTTGAGCCGCCGTTATTTTCAAAAATTGTTTTTGCGATAGGCCTTTTTATGGGAAAATATTTTTGGATTATTTTTGTTTTTATAATTATTTTTTTAGTAGGCGCTTGGTTTTTTATAGCTAAGTCTGTTATTGGAATAAAACTTTTTTCAAGATTTATTGTGAAAATACCGATTATTGGAGGAGTTCTCAAAAAAATAGCCTTGCAGCGTTTTGCTTCAACATTTTCAGCATTGCTTTCTTCGGGATTGCCGATTCTTGATTCTTTAGAAATCACCGCTGATGCCGTTGGAAATGAAGAATTAAAAACAGGTTTGCGCAGAGTGGCGCGGGAAGGAATTTCAAAGGGTTTGACTATCGGAGATGCTTTTCGTAAAGAGCCGGCTTTTCCAAGAGTAGTGGTTAATCTAATGGCAATTTCTGAAAAAGCCGGCCATATGGAAAGCATTTTAAATACCTTGGCTGATTTTTACACTTCGGAAATAGAAACCGCGATAAAATCATTAGTTTCATTTTTGGAGCCGATTTTACTCTTAGTTATCGGGCTTATCATCGGCACCATTGCTTTGGCGGTTATTGTGCCGATATATCAGCTTGTCGGACAATTTTGATAAGCTGAAAAGTCAGCAAGCTTAAAAGCTAATAAGTAATGTTTAATAATTTTAAAGATTTAAAAATCTGGAACAAGGGAATTAATTTAGTGGTTGATATTTATAAATTAACTTCAAAATTTCCCATAGAAGAAAAATACGGATTAATTTCGCAAATTAGAAGATCGGCGGTTTCAATACCGTCAAATATTGCCGAAGGTCATTCTAGAAAAACATCCAAAGATTTTAAACAATTTATCGCTATTGCAAAGGGTTCTCTTTCAGAGCTTGAAACACAATTAATAATTTCTTTTAAATTAAGTTTTATCTCTAGGGAAGAATTTGAAATAATAAATGATAAAATTAAAGAATTAGAAAAAATGACAGCTTCTTTTTATGGAAAATTATAATAATAAAAAAAATACTTTTCAGCTTTTCAGCTTTTCAGCTTTTCAAATTAGAATCAAAAATGCTTTTCAGCTTAAC
>JBBTVF010000059.1:0-2864 GCA_038063335.1 Patescibacteria group bacterium | reverse complement strand
GCTTTTCAGCTTAACAAAGGTTTTACTTTAATAGAATTATTAATAACAATTGGCATCATAGCCGTTGTGTCCACTGTCGGATTTTTAAATCTTTTCGGCTATCGCGGAATGCAAGAGCTTGATTTAACGGCGCAGGAAATTACGATAATATTAAGAAACGCGCAAGACAGGTCTATTTCTCAAGAATCAAGCAGCCGTTATGGGATTCATTTTGAAAATTCGGTTTCCAGCGGCGGTTTTTATGATTTATTTTCCGGCGCGACTTACGCCGCCGGAACGATAATTTCCAAAAATTCGCTAAGGCCGACTATTCAATTTTCCGATCCGACATCCGGAAACAGTAAAGACATCATTTTTGCGCCAATAAGCGGTTTTCCGAACGCCTCAACAACGATTACAATTTCTCTTAAAAGAGACGCGTCTGTTTTAAAAAATATAATTATAAACACTAATGGCCAAATACAATACTAAGGGACAATCTTTAATTGAAGTTATAATCGGCATGGCAATTGCCACTATTTTAATTGGCGCGGCGGCCGCAACGACTGTTGTTGTGTTGAGAAGCAATTTTGACACAAAAACGGCGCAAATCGCTTCATTTTTGGCTTCAGAATATATTGACAACCTTCAATCGCTCACTTATTCCGACTGGCAAAAAATTTACACTCCGCTGGCGGGCAAAGGAACAGATTCGCAATTTTATCTTAATGCTTCAGGCACCACTTTTGAATTGATTTCCGGCGCCACTACCACTGTTGTTGAAGGCAAAAATTTTATCCGTTATTTTTTCATTGAAAATGTAAGTCGTGATTCTTGCGGAATTGGCAGTATTACGATAAACGCGACAACTTCATGCGCGAGCGTTGGAGATAGCGGAATCGCGGATGACCCTTCAACGCAAAAAATAACGGTTTATGTAAATTGGGAAGGCGGCCGTAATTTAAATAAAATTCAATATCTGACGCGGAGCCAAAATAAAGTTTTTATTCAAACTGATTGGAGCGGCGGCAACAACCAAGAATATTTTTCAACGAGCACTAATAACACTTTTATAAACAATAAATTCGCTAGTTCAACCAATATAAATTATTCAAGCTCAACAGGCGCGATAACGATTAGCGGCGCTGCGGGGGGGGGCAGTAGCGCCACCGGCACCATTGATTCAACGGATAAATGGGCGTGGAATGACTTGATTGGCTGGCTTGATTTCGGATATGCGGTTGGAAATGTAAAAGTTTATAATGACCGGCTTGAAGGATATGCCAGTTCGTCGGTCGGTAATATTGCCTTGAATTGCAATTCTACGCCGAACAACGATATTTGTGCAACGAGCAATTTTAAAGTTTCTAATGACGGGAGTGGTAATTTGGCTGGTTGGGCGTGGAATGATGGAATCGGTTGGGTGAGTTTTTGCGGAAACGCTTCCGGTGGTTCAACTTTAAGCGGCAGTAATTGGGTTTGTCCAGCAAGCCCGACGTATCAGGTTTCCATTAGCGCATCAACGGGAGAATTTTCCGGCTGGGCATGGAATGATATTAAGGGTTGGGTTTCGTTTAATTGCTCCAATACAAGCACCTGCGGAACCGTTAATTATAAAGTGAAAACCGATTGGCGTCCGTAGAAAGAATTGCGCTTGACAAGCGATATGCTTGTATATACAATGTATATAAATATGTATGAAATATTTTAACTGGAACTCCGAAAAAAATAAAAAACTGATTAAAGAAAGAGGAGTTTCTCTTGAGATATGTTTAGTAAAAATTGAAAGCAAGGACGTATTGGATATTTTAGATAATATAAATTATCCTAATCAAAAATTATTTGTTTTGGAAATAGAAGGATACGTTTATTTAGTGCCTTTTATTGAAAATGAAGATGAAATTTTTTTAAAAACTATCATTCCAAGTAGGAAATTTACTAAAAAGTATTTAAAATAAAAACATAAAAATTAATATGAAAAAAAATATAAAACTTACAAAAGAAGAAAATAATATTTTAAAATCAGCGGAAAGCGGTGAGTTTGTTTCTATTATATCTAAAAGAGATATTTCACAGTATTCAAAAATAGCAAAAGCTACATTGGCAAAAAACAAAACTATATCCATAAGAATTTCGGAGATTGATTTAATGAAATTAAAGGCAAAAGCGGCGCAAGAAGGTATGCCCTACCAAACATTAATATCTTCTTCGCTCCATAGGCTTACGGTTAATGGTTAATGTTATGAAATACAAAATTAAAATTTTATTTCCAATTTTAACTTCAATAATAGTCGGTCTTTTAATTGCTGTTTTAGTAAATGCCTGGACCAACCCTTCTCAAGCTCCATCCGGAGGAGGCGGAGCTTTATATTATTCCGGCGGCAACGTCGGCATCGGGACGACGAGTCCGACTACGGCCCTGACTGTGGGCGGAACTAATTGAACTCTGAGGGCTACAGGATTTGTTCGAGCCGAAGGGGACATTGTAGGTACTGGTAGCGGCGTTGGCGCGGAATTGGGAGCAAGTGGGGCATTTGCGTTCATACAAGGATTCAATCGAACCACACCTGGCTATGCACCACTTCATCTGTATGGGTCATATGTCAATTTCGCAGCGGGCAACGTCGGCATTGGGACGGCGAGTCCTGGGGCGAAGTTGAATATTACACAAAGTGTTGCTACAACTGGTTTCAAATTATTACAGAATGGCCCTAGTTCTCCGGCGGACACTTTTTTAGTTGAAGATATTAATACGGACACGCACAAGGTTTTTCATATCAAGGGTGATTCCGACGCAAATGCAGGCGGACCCTTTGACTTTGTTATGGACCAGAGCGGCAACGTCGGCATTGGGACGACGGCGCCGGGGGCGAGATTGCATGTTT
>JBBTVF010000058.1:0-13025 GCA_038063335.1 Patescibacteria group bacterium | reverse complement strand
AGCTCCCATAGCTTAGTGGTAAAGCAGTTGCCTTTTAAGCAATTGATCAAGGTTCGATTCCTTGTGGGAGCAAATATATATATAAAAAACGCCCCATGGGGCGTTTTTTATATATATATTTTAGTCAATTTCTTTCCTTAAATCTTCCAATATTTTTTTCGCTTTTGTATTTGGTTTTTTCGGAGTTTTGATTTTAAATTCAACAACCAAATTACCGCGTCCGGATGAATTAAGAATCGGCATTCCTTGTTTCGGAACAATTAAATCGTTTTTTAAATCAAAATTTTCCGGAATTTCTATTTGGATTTTTCCCGTTTCAATTGTCGACACTTCAATCTTTTCTCCTAAAAGAATGTCAACTAATTTTACTTCTTTTTTAATGAATAAATCATTGCCGCGTCTGCTGAAAATATGATGTGGCTTTATTTTGATTCGGACATAAAGGTCTCCTGTCCCAGCTCCCCTTTCTCCCGCTTCGCCAACACCGGTTATTTTTATAAATTGACTATCCATAACTCCTGGTAATATTTCTACTTTAATGTCTCGATTGCCGGAAATTATGCCCATACCGCGACATTCAACGCAAGATTTTTTCGGAATTTGCCCGCTGCCGAAACATTCTTTACATTGTTTTATTTGAGAAAAATTGCCGAAAAAAGTGTTTCTTGCCTCTTTTATTTCCCCACTGCCGCCGCAAATAGAACATTTTTCAAGACCTTCTTTTTGATCATATCCCTTACCGTTACATTTGACGCAACCGACTGCAATATTATATTTTAATTCTTTTTTAACTCCATAAAACGCTTCTTCAAGCGTTATTTCCTGAATAATTTCAATATCCGCTCCGCGATGATAAGTGCGCCTTTTTTGCCTAACTCCCATTCCTTCAAAAAACGCGCTGAAAATATCTCCCAAATCAGAAAAATCATTAAAAGCCGACGGGTCAAATTCAAAGCCAAAGCCATTATTAAATGACCCTTCGGCGCCAAAGGGTCCAGCGCTTCCACCATATTGCTGATTTCCACCACTAGCGGAAAAAACCCTGCCATATTTATCGTATTGCTCGCGTTTTTTCTTATCAGATAGAATAGCGTATGCTTCGGCGATTTCTTTGAATTTTTTTTCATCGCCACCTTTTTTATCTGGATGATATTGATGCGCCAATTTTCTAAAAGATTTTTTAATTTCTTCATCAGACGCTCCCTTATTTATACCGAGAATTTTATAATAGTCCAACGTAGTTTATAAAGTTATAAAGTTATAAAGTTATAAAGTTTTGGACTTTATAAACATTAAAAACTTTAAAAACTTTTTACTTCAATATTATTATTTCCTTGCTTCTTCCCTCAAGTTCCACGCTTGCGAAACCGAATGATAAAAGAATTTCATAAATTATAAACGTTAAAATGGAAATTATTAAACGAATCGGCAAAGCTAAAACTTCCAAAGTCAAAAAAATAGTCAAAACAACGCCGATTAAAACCAGAGATTTGATATTTTCCGGAAAAGCGTTGAATTTATTTTTTAATACTTCGTAAAGCGTTTCACTAATTGTTGATTTTTTACCGGTAGATTCAGGAATACTTAAAAATCCGCTAATTTGTTTTTCTAATTCAGCAGCCGCTTGATTAACCATTGTTTTTTTCACAGCTAAGGGCAAAATATTTAATTCGGAACTTTCCTCTATTTGTTTTTTGGCTAAATTAACGGCCAATTCGTTAATAGTTAGTGATAGATTAATTTCGGGATAAAATCTCTGTGCCACAATTATTGAAGGAGACAAAACTATTTTCTCAAAATTTTGTTGAGAAATAAAAAATTCTCCGTTCACCGCAGAATTTCCGTAAATATAAATTATGCTTATAAATAAAAATATTGCGGCAACCGCTTTTGGCAAAACGGTTTTATTTATTTTCCAAAAATTTATTTTAAGGGAATTTCTTAATTCTCTGACGCCGTTAATATTGCCGAAAAACAACGCCACAAAAACTAATGCAATTCCTATTAATATCGCGGAATTTACAATGTTATAAAAAATGGCCGCCAGTCCAACGCAACTTAAAAAAATTATCAGAGAATTAATTTTTAAACTTTTAATGAATAAAGTTTGCAGCGTAAAAAATATCAGAAAAATAATCGCGGATAATCCTGAGATTAAAAAAAGTTTTCCTTCGCCGCCTTGAAAAAACAGTTTAAAAAAATATCCGAAAACGGAAAGAGAAACAACGCTAAAAACCGCCAAAACGGCGATTTTAAACATTGACCTGTCAACATCAACCGAGTCACTAATTATTTTACTGCTGCTGCTGTTCTCCATCATCTTTTTTATCATCAG
Source organism: Patescibacteria group bacterium (assembly GCA_038063335.1). GTDB lineage: Bacteria > Patescibacteriota > Minisyncoccia > UBA6257 > UBA9933 > JAJYWO01. The sequence goes on along the minus strand of JBBTVF010000058.1, from coordinate 10,690 downwards.
GTTTATTATCCTCCTGCTTATTATACATCGCCGCGCCGATTTTTTGAAGCTCGGTTGAAAGTTCCGCTGTTTTTGATTTTATCGCTTCAATATCCAACCCGTCTTTAACAGATTTTAAATCAGTAATTTTTGCGCCGACAGCATCTTTAATTTCCTGCGAAATCTTATCGCCGGCCTCGCTTAATGATTTTTCCGCCATATAAACGGTTTGCTCGGCGATATTTTTCGTTTCAACCAATTCTTTTTTCTTTTTATCTTCTTCCGCGTGCGCCACAGCCTCTTGCTTAAGTTTTTCTATCTCGTCTTTTGAGAGCTGAGTTGAAGCTTCTATCCGGACAGTTTGAGTTTTATTAGTGGCTTTATCTTTTGCAGAAACGCTTAAAATTCCATTAGCATCAATGTCAAAAATCACTTCAATTTGCGGAATACCGCGCGGCGACGGCGGAATGCCGTCTAAAATAAACCTGCCCAATGTTTTATTATCAGCCGCCATTGACCTTTCTCCTTGTAAAATATGAATTTCAACTGAAGTTTGGTTATCTGCCGCGGTTGAAAATACCTGTGATTTTGAAGTCGGGACAGTTGTATTTTTTTCTATGAGAGGCGTAAAAACTCCGCCAAATGTTTCAATGCCCAAACTAAGCGGCGTTACGTCAAGAAGAAGAATATCTTTGACGTCTCCTTGAAAAATTCCAGCTTGCACTGCGGCTCCGGCCGCCACAACTTCATCGGGATTGATTCCTTTATGTGGTTCTTTATTAAATAATTTTTTAACCGCTTCCTGAATCGCGGGCATTCTTGTTTGTCCGCCCACAAGCACAATTTCATTAATGTCGGAAATTTTTAATCCCGCTTCCTCCACGGCTTTTTTTGTCAAATCAATTGAACGTTTAATGTCTTCATTAACAAGCTCTTCAAGTTTAGCGCGCGTCATTTTTATGACAAAATGTTTCGGTCCGGATGCATCGGAAGTGATATACGGCAAATTGATTTCCGTATCAAAGGCCGTTGAAAGTTCATGCTTGGCGCGTTCAGCCGCTTCTTTTAATCGTTGAAGCGCCAATGGGTCTTTGGAAATATCAATGCCTTCCTGTTTTTTATATTCTCCAACCAGATATTGGATTATTTTTTTATCAAAATCATCTCCGCCAAGATGAGTGTCGCCGCCCGTTCCTTTTACTTCAACAACATCATCGCCGACTTCCAGAATTGAAATGTCAAAAGTTCCGCCTCCAAAATCATAAACGACGATTTTTTCGTTTTTCTGACGATTTAAGCCGTAAGCTAAAGCCGCGGCCGTGGGTTCATTAATAATTCTGCGAACTTTAAGGCCGGCAATTTCTCCAGCATTTTTCGTAGCCTGCCTTTGAGAATCATCAAAATAAGCCGGCACGGTAATTACCGCTTCTTCAATTTTTTCTCCCAATTTCGCTTCAGCATCAGCTTTTAATTTCGCAAGCACCATGGCGGAAATTTCTTCGGGTTTATACCATTTATCGCCCATTTTTACTTCAACGCCGCCAGTTGAAGATTTTTGAATATCAAATGGAAACCATACTTTATCTTTTTGAACTTCTTGATCGTCAAAATTTCTGCCAATAAGGCGTTTTACTGAAGAAATCGTGTTTTTGGGGTTAACAACTGACTGGCGTTTTGCCAAAAGGCCGACCAATCGTTCATTGGTTTTACTTAACGAAGCCACTGACGGCGTGGTGCGGTTGCCTTCATGATTTTCTAAAATTTTTGGTTCGCCCGCTTCCACTATCGCCATCGCTGAATTTGTTGTTCCTAAATCTATGCCTAATATTTTCATAATTTTATTTATTTTATTATTTTATTTTGCCACTTTTACCATTACCGGCCTGACCAGTTTACCGTGCATTAAATATCCCTTTTCTACTTCTTCAATAATTGTTCCGCTTGGCTTATCTGAATCTATACTTGCTATTGCTTCCTGTAAAGACGGGTCAAACGGCTGTCCAACGGAAATAATCACTCTTTCTAATCCATTTTGCCTCAAAATATCTTCTAGTTGTGTTTTTATCAGATAAATTCCCTTTTCCGCCTTATTTTCTTTTTCCAAAGCTACTAGTGCGAGGTCAAAACTATCTAAAACCGTTATTAAATCCCTTATAATCGTTTCCTGGGAAAATTTCGTAATTATTTCAAAACGTTTCACTTCATCTTTCTTATAATTTATCAAATCCGCCTTCGCCCGTTTCCATCCATCAAGATATTCGTCGCGTTCTTTTTGACATTTATCTAATTCACCGTTAGACTTTTCTTCATTCATTCCTATTTCACCATCCGCCTTTTGTTCGTCGTTTTTTTGAATATCGTCTGTCATAATTTAAAATTATATTTTTCGACCGTTCTTTGTCAAGTATAACACTTTTTTCACGATCGTGAAAAAAGTGTTATACTTTTTAAATCGTTAATCATTAAAAAAATTGTGTAAAATTTCGTCATCATCTATCTCTCCGACTGTTATTAAACGAATACATTTATTTAAGTTGCGTTCCATAATATTTTCCCAAACACCTTCTTCAATTGGCTGTTTGCCTATAAAAATGCTTTTTTGAATCGGCTGATAATCAATACATAAAAGCTGATATCTTAACCAGTCGCGTTCTTTTCTTTTCTTTTCCGGAATATCAAACATCAACATCCGCCATTTACCATCCCATACCAATTCAAAATTATCTCTCGTTTTAATATTTTTAATAATTTTTAATCCTTGAAGCGTTAATTGATATTGTTTATCTGTCTTTTTTACCAGTCCTTTCTTTTGAAGTCGCCACAGAATGGTACGCGCGCTATTCTTTTTTAAATTTTTTAATTCTTCATAATATTCGCGAAAATCCTTAAATTCGGCCATACGGCCGTAACTTCTACCCAAACTATGTCCGCCTGTTCCCAAAATTTCGGAAATTACCGCTGTTCCACGTTCGGCCAATCCAAAAAGTAACGCCAAACCGGCAATCCCCATATTTATCGGCAAATTTTGCAATTTCTTTTTTAATTGCGTTTTTTTAATTTGTTTTTCATCCATTTTTTATAAAATAAATAAATTTAAAGTATTTTAAAAGTATAACACTTTGTTCACGATCGTGAAATAACTGTTATACTTTTATTTTATAAATATTTTTAATATTGTCAATATTTTGGGGATTTTAATTCCCCGCTATTTTTTTAAGACCATGAATTTTTATTTATGCGCTTACACCAAATACGTCGCGAACGCATTTATATATTTACAAACTTTTATAAATTTTGTCAATCGTTGCGCATAAAGAAAAAATTTAATAGAATTAACACAATGCTTCATTTTTACAATACTCTCACTCGCAAAAAACAGATTTTTCAGCCGTTAAAAGGCAAAATCGTGAAAATCTACGTTTGCGGACCGACGGTTTATAATTTTGCCCATATCGGCAATTTAAGAACCTATATTTTTGAGGATGTTTTAAGGCGCGCTTTAAAATATAACGGCTATAAAATAAAGCAAGTTGTAAATATAACGGATGTGGAAGATAAAATCATCAAAAAAGCGCGGCAAGAGAAAAAGAATATTTATCAAATCACTAAACTTTACACAAAAATATTCATTGAAGATTTGAAAAAATTAAACATTGAAAAAGCGGAAAAATATCCGCTGGCGACAAAACACATTAAAGAAATGATTGGCTTGATAAGCGCGTTGATTAAAAAAAGCGTTGCTTACAAGGGAGAAGACGGCTCAATATATTTTAACATTTCAAAATTTAAAAATTACGGCAAACTTTCACAACTCCAAAAAAGAGAGATTAAAATCGGCGCAAGGGTAAATGCCGATGAATACAATAAAAAACAAGCCCAGGATTTCGTTTTATGGAAAGTGAAAAAAAATGGTGAGCCGTTTTGGAAAAGCCCTTTTGGCGACGGCCGACCGGGATGGCATATTGAATGTTCGGCAATGGCAATGAAATATCTTGGTGAAACTTTTGATATTCATGCCGGCGGCGTTGATTTAATTTTTCCTCACCATGAAAACGAAATTGCTCAATCCGAAGCCGCTACCGGAAAAAAATTTGTGAATTATTGGCTGCATGGCGAACATCTCTTGGTTAATAATAAAAAAATGTCCAAATCGCTCGGCAATATTTATAATCTTCGCGATCTGGAACAAAAAAATTTCAATTCCCTCGCCTTTCGTTATCTTGTTTTAACATCGCATTATCGTTCAAAATTAAATTTTACTTGGGGAAGTTTGCAAGCCGCGCAAAACGGATTACAAAATATTTACGATTATTTTATTGAAATAAAAAATGAATTAAGAATTAATCGCCAAAAAAATCAAAAAATTGAATATAAAACAATATTAAAATGGAATAAAAAATTTAAAGAAACCATAAATGATGACCTTAATACTCCAAAAATGTTAAGTGTGGTTTGGGAATTAATTAAAGATAAAAATACGCAGCCAAAAGATAAGCGGACTCTGCTTTTAATGTGGGACAATATATTAGGTTTAAATATAAATCGATATAGTTCACAACACAATCAACCGAAAATTCCGCTTAAAATCAAACAAATGGCTAAAAAACGCGAGGAATTAAGAGTAAATAAACAGTTTATCCCCGCCGACCTCTTGCGAAAACAAATTGAAAAGTTAGGATATAACATAAAAGACACAACTAATGGATCTGAAATTACCCCCGCAGGACATAGAAGCTGAACGCTCCGTTTTGGGAGCTTTAATGCTTGATAAAAATGCTGTCATAAAGATAGCTGATTTAATAACGGCTGAAGATTTCTACCAACCGTCCCATTCAAAAATTTTTGATTCAATTTATGAACTTTTTAACAAAAACGAACCGATAGACATATTAAGCGTTACTAATAAATTAAAAAATAAAAAGCAATTAAACGATATCGGCGGCTCAACTTATTTATCGGAACTTATCAGCGGCGTGCCGACGGCAACCCATATCGCTCATTACGCCAAGATTATTCGCGATAAAAAAGTTTTGCGCGATTTAATCACGACTTCCAACGAAATAGCCGAAAAAGTTTTCGGCAGCCAAAAAGATTCCGAAAACATACTTGATGAAATTGAACAAAGAATATTTTCCATCGCGCAAAAATCAAGCCTTAAAAACTTCGTTTTATTAAAAGATGAGCTTAAAGACGCTTACGAAAGAATTGAAAAATTGCATCAGGGCGAAAAAAGATTGCGCGGAGTGACGACGGGTTTTGGTGAAATAGATCATTATCTTTCCGGTTTGCAAAATTCCGATTTGGTAATTTTAGGCGCCAGGCCGTCAGTCGGGAAAACCACTCTTGTTCTTGATATCGCCCGCAATGCGGCCGCGGCCGGACACGCTACGGCGATATTCTCCCTTGAAATGTCTCGCGAACAAGTTGTTGATAGACTTATTGCCGCTGAAGCCAGAGTTCCTCTTTGGAGATTACGCACGGGCCGCCTTACTGATGAAATAGAGTTCCAAATGATTCAAGAAGCTTTGGATAAATTATCTCAACTGCAAATTTTTATTGACGATACGCCGTCGCCAAATATTCTTCAATTAAGATCTATGTCAAGGCGGCTACAAGCTGAAAATAAAAATCTCGGACTTATAATAATTGATTACGTTCAATTAGTATTGCCGAGAACCAATTCGGAAAATATTGTCCAGCAATTTACTGAAATTAGCCATGGATTAAAAGCGCTGGCAAGAGAACTTAATTTGCCGATTCTGGCAGTTTCCCAATTAAATCGCGCGGTTGACCAAAGAGAAGTTAAAATTCCCCGTCTTTCCGACCTTCGCGAAACCGGTTCATGGGAACAGGATGCCGATGTCGTAATGTTTATTTACCGTAAAGATCGTGATAAACAAAATCCCACTCTTGAAGAACAAAATATGGCGGAAATTATCATTGCCAAACATAGAAATGGGCCGATTGGTTCGGTACAATTAAAATTTGACCCCGAAAAAGTAAGTTTCAGCCAGATAGACAAAACACATTAAAAGTTATCAAGTTATAAAGTTCAAAGTTATAAAGTAAAAATATAACGAAAATGAAAATAGAAAAATTTGAAGATGTTTTGGCTTGGCAAGAAGCCGAAAAATTAACATTAGAAATTTATAAACAATTTAAAGATTGTAAGGATTTTAACTTCAAAGATCAAAATCAATAATGAATAATATTGCCGAGGGATTTGAACGATATACCAATAAAGAATTCAAAAATTTTCTTTATATAGCAAAAGGGTCTTGCGGCGAAGTAAGATCTATGTTAAATCTTTCATTTAAATTAAATTATATTACAGAAGAACAGTATAAAAAATTTTTAGATTTATCAATTAAAATATCGAAATTAATTTCCGGATTTATAAAAACTTTATAACTTTTTATATAACTTTATAACCTTATAACTTTCTACTTTATAACTAATATATGTTTCCTCAACAGATTAAAAATTTTATAGAAGCTTTTTCCGGCCTTCCGGGAATCGGACCGCGTCAGGCAATGCGACTGGCTTTTAAATTGGTGGCCGGCGGAAAAAATAAAATAGAAGAGCTTTCCAAATCTATTTCCGAATTAAAAAATCTCAAACTTTGCTCGCAATGTTTTTTTATTCATTCCAATTTTGAAAATCTCTGCGATATTTGTAAAAATCCAAACCGCCGAAAAAACATTATAATGATTGTTGAAAAAGAAACCGATATAATTTCTTTGGAACGGCCGAGAAAATTCAACGGCCGCTATCTTATTTTGGGAGAATTAAACAAGGCTGGAATTTTGGAAAGCGGGCAAAAACTGCGATTGAATAATTTGAAAACTTTTATCAGCAAGGAATTGGGCGGGCAGGCCGAGGAAATCATTATTGCCACCAATCCCACAACTTACGGTGATTTAAGCGCTTCCATTATTACTAAAGAACTGGCCGGATTCGCCAAAAAAATAACCCGTCTAGGACGAGGCATCCCGACCGGCGGAGAAATAGAATTTGCGGACGAAGACACTTTGGGCGCGGCGCTGGAAAGAAGGAACTGATTTGTGTTAATTTAATAAAATCTTTTTTCGCTCGTAGGCGCTCCAAAGCGTAAAAATTATATCAGTTCATATACGCTGCTCGCCACCCAATTAAATGTAAAAAATAAATTTACTTTTTCAAAAGTTGTATCAAAAAAATAGAAAAAATTGCTTGGTTTTACACCGGCGTTTGTTGCGGCTGAAACAAAAATAGGCAAAGAAAAAACAACTATTTCAAATTATCAACTATTTTTACAAAAACCAAAAACCGCCTTTTGGGCAGGTTTTTTTTAGTTATTTCATTTCCACTTCTGTAAAGGTTTGCCTGTGGCCTTTCTTTTTGCGGTAACGGGTTTTAGAATGGTATTTGAATACGATTTTCTTTTTTTCTCTCCCCTGTTTTAAAACTTTAGCCTCAACTTTCGCGCCTTCAACATAAGGCGTTCCGATTTTAACGCTATCGCCGTCAGCCACTAATAGAACCTTGTCAAAAACAACCTTGCCGTCCGTTTCAACGTCCAATTTCTCAATTTTCAATTTTTGTCCGCTACTTACCTTATATTGTTTTCCTCCTGTTTGTATAATAGAAAATTTCATCCCTCACCCTTCAAAGATTTAATCATAATCTTAAAAAAATTATGATATTTCCATTGAATTTAAATTTATTTTATTTATACCCCCTTACCTGTCAATAATATTTTAAAAATATCTTTAAAGGGTGAGGGATTAATTCACAGAAATAATAACCGATACCGCTATTAAAATCAAGATGCTGATTGCCAAACTGCCGAAACTGAAAATATAAGAAAGAAAACGCTGGCGGTTATAAAGAAAATCGGCTAAGAAGAAATTTATTAAAATCATAATAAAAGCGGAAAATAAAATTCCGAAAATTTTCGTTTTACCGCCGAAAAAATCTATTCCTTTATAAACATCAAAGTGAATAATTAAGGGAGAAGAAATGTCGGCTAATTTTACAAAAGATACCAAAGACAAAAAAAATAAAATCAAAAAAATCAAAACAAAAACAACCCTTAAGTATTTATCTTTTAAAACGTGAAAAAAAATCATGTGTCCCCACGAGGAATTGAACCTCGATCTTAAGTTCCGCAAACTCACACTCTATCCATTGAGCTATGGGGACAAATCAAAATCCTATTAATTCGGAAAGCGAATCAACTAATGATTTAGAAATTTCTTCCTGCGGCGCGAATTCTAAAAGAAACTCCTTAATTCTTGATTCATCTTTTGAATAAATATTGATTTTTAAATATGGCGTCATTTTTGACTTGAATTTAAGTATTAATTTTTTATATTCCGGCTCTTTATCATCTTCATAAATTTCAGAATGAATGTCAAAACTTTCAATGTTTTCAACGGAATAAAATTTTCTATTTTTGCTGTTTGGCAATCCGATAAATATCCCCTTCTCGCTTATTTTAATTTCCCAAATGGGCGGAAAACGATTAGTTAAATGATTCAACGCAAAAAAAGCAATCACTACAAAAATAGCGAATAAAAAATTTTTCTGCCAAATCGCGAAAGCAAACAAAACAATGGCGGCAATCAAACTTATCCAATACCAAGAAACGTCTTTGGACCGGTATTCGTATTCCGGAATCTGCCAAACTATTCCGTCGGATTTTTCCCGCTCCTTTCCGCCCTCACGCTTTTTCTCGGAATATTTTATCTGTTTTTTATTTCTTAAATCAATTATTGACATTGCGGAGGCGGAAGGATTCGAACCTTCGAGAGAATTGCTCCTCTAACATCTTAGCAGGATGCTGCTTTCAACCGCTCAGCCACGCCTCCATAGATATAAGAATAATGAATTATGAATTAAGAATCAAGGATTATGAAAAAACCTTGTATTTATCTTATTTTTCTGTTAACTTTACAAGGTATGTCCGAAACTCAAAATAAAAATTTATCCGCCAACTGGCGGACTCGTTCTCCAATTGTGGTGGTAATGGGGCATGTTGACCACGGCAAAACCAGTTTGCTGGATTTTATCCGTAAAACGAACATTATAGCCAAAGAAGCCGGCGGCATTACCCAATCAATCGGCGCGTATGAAATTAAACATCCTTCGGCAGGCTCAGGACAAGCTAAAAAAATAACTTTTATAGATACGCCCGGGCACGAAGCTTTTTCAAAAATGCGCGGACGCGGAGCAAAAGTGGCAGACTTGGCAATTTTAGTAGTGGCCGCCGAAGACGGCGTAAAACCGCAAACTAAAGAATCAATTGAAATTATTAAAGAAACAAAAACTCCTTTTGTCGTCGCTATTAATAAAATAGACAAACCGAACGCTGACATTGAAAAAACAAAAAATGATTTAATGGTAAACGGGGTTTTACTTGAAGGATATGGAGGCAATATAAGCTGGCAAGCGATTTCCGCCAAAACCGGCCAAGGCATCAATGAATTGCTTGATTTGATTTTATTGGCCGCTGAAATGGAAAATTTGGCGTATAATCCCGACGAAAACGCCAGTGGCATCATTATTGAAGCCAAAGCCGACAGCCGAAGCGGAATAATCGTCTCGGCCATCGTCAAAAACGGCGTTTTAAAAACCAACGATAAAATCGCCACTGCCAGCGCTTGGGGAAAAATAAAAAATCTGGAAAATTTTCTCGGCAAAAAAGTCAACACACTCTCCCCTTCTAGTCCGGCAATAATTCTTGGGTTTGAAACATTGCCGCAAATCGGCGAAGAATTCACCAGTGGAAAAATTGATTTAATAAAATTTCAAACCGAAGCATCGGAAAAACCGTCAACGCAATTCATCGCTTCAAACAAAGGTAGCTTGCCGGAATTAAATTTAATTTTAAAAGCCGATGTTTCCGGTTCGCTTGAAACTTTATCCGAAATAATCAAAACGCTTGAAAGTGAAAACGTAAAAATTAACATTTTAAACGAGTCTATTGGTGAAATAACTGATGGCGACATTAAAAGCGCGTCTTCAAGTAATGCCATCATTATCGGTTTCCGCGTCAAGACCAATAAAATCGCCGAAAATTTAGCAAAAACGCAAAACGTAAAAATTATTTCTTCAGAAATAATTTATGAATTGGTAGAATCAATACAAAGAGAAATAAAACTCCTAGAAACTCCTCTGCCGCAGGGAGAATTGGAAATTCTAAAAATTTTCAGCCAAAAAGGGAAAAAACAATTAATTGGCGGGAAAGTGATTGCGGGAAAAATTAAAAACAACAACCGTCTAAAAATAACGCGCGAAAATAATGAAATCGGTTTCGGCAAAATAACCAGCCTTAAAAAATATAAACAGGAAGTCAATGAGGTTTTGCTTAATGAAGAATGCGGACTTGTGTTTGAATCCGATATTTCCATTATTGCCGGCGACCGCTTAATATGGCAATAGGTTTGACAATTGAGTTTTATAAACCTTAAAATTAATTAAGCAACGGCCTGGTTGCTAAGTGGTAAAGCGAGGGTCTGCAAAACCCTTATACGGCGGTTCGATTCCGCCCCAGGCCTAGAAATTTAATATATGCCCGGGTGGCGGAACGGTTTACGCAGAGGACTTAAAATCCTTGACCCAAAAGGTTTGTGGGTTCGAATCCCACCCCGGGCACCAGAAGTAACTTGTTTAGAATTGACTGCTCCGCGCGGCGAGTACGCCGCGCTCCGCAGGGCAAAATCCGCTT
>JBBTVF010000057.1:16371-26628 GCA_038063335.1 Patescibacteria group bacterium | reverse complement strand
GATTTCATAATAAATTTACAATTGGGATAATTGGAACAGGAATAGAATAAACCGAATCTGCCGCGGCGTTCCATAATTTCGCCTTTTCCACAGCTTGGGCATTTTACGCCGGTTTTCCGGCGATTTTCTTCTTCAGCGCTTGTTTTAATAAATTTACATTTCGGATAATTGGAACAAGCCACAAATTTGCCAAATCTGCCTTCGCGTTCAATTAATTTACCTCCGCACTGCGGACAAATTTCGCCGGTTTCCTTCGGCCCCTCCATTATTGAACCGTCTATTTTTCGCGCGCCTTGGCATTTAGGAAATTTAGCGCAACTCAAAAATTTTCCGTTACGCGAAAGTTTTATGACCATTGGTCCGTTGCAAACCGGACATTTATATTTTTTATCCGCTTCGCCAAGATTAGTAATTTTTCCCGCCGTTTTTTCTTTTTCTTTTACATCTTTTAAAAACGGTTTATAAAAATCTCCGAGCATTTTTTCATATTTTCTTTTTCCTTCGGCAATTTCATCAAGCTTGTTTTCCATTTCCGCGGTAAAAGAATCGCTGATGTATTTTGCGAAATTTTTTTCCAAAAAAGTGCTCACAACATCTCCTGTATCAGTCGGCTTTAAAGTCTTTCCATCTTTTTCAACATAGCCGCGTTCAACTATGGTTTTAATAATCGCGGCGTAAGTGCTTGGTCTGCCGATTTCCCGTTTTTCAAGCTCTTTAATTAAACCGGCTTCGGTATATCTTGAAGGCGGCTCGGTTTGCTTAGCTTCGCTTGAAATATCAAGTAATTTCAAATATTCATCTTTGCTGATTTTCGGCAATTCAACGTCTTCGCCTCGCGCTGACGGATCAGCCGCCAGCCATCCCGGGAAAAGCATCACACTGCCGTTTGCGGAAAAATTCGGAATTTCGTCTTTTTTATTCGCATTATTTTGAATTAAATTTGTATTATTCGCGATTACTATATTCGCTGATATTTTTGTCCGCATAATTTTCGCGTCAACCATTTGCGAAGCAATAGTCCTTTGCCAAATAAGCTGATAAAGCTTTTTTTGTTCATCATTCGCGCCAACCGATTTTTGATTGAAATTCGTCGGGCGAATGGCTTCATGCGCCTCTTGAGCGGTTTTGCTTTTAGAAAAATATGTCCGTGGCTGGACATATTCTTTGCTAAATTGTTTTTCTATTGTTTTATAAATTTCAGGTATTGCTTCCTTGCTAATATTCACGCTGTCGGTTCTCATATAAGTAATAAGCCCCTGCTCATAGAGTTTTTGCGCGATACCCATTGTGCGGCTTGGCGAATATCCAAGTCTAGAACTGGCAGTTTGTTGTAAGGTTGAAGTGATAAAAGGCGGGCGTGGAGAACGCTTGGCTTCGGTTTGCGTTATGTTTACGACTTGCCACTTATTTTTATTTAACTGCGCTACTTCAATAATTCGGTTTGTTTCTTTTTCGTTTTTTGGCTGTTCATCGCAAATTAAAGTGATTTTATTTTCATTTTTTCCGCCAGGGGCGGAAAACTCGCCAATAATAGTCCAATAATCTTCCGGAATAAAAACGCGAATTTCTCGCTCCCGTTCCATTATAATCCGCAAAGCAGGGGATTGAACCCTGCCAGCTGATAATCCATAACGAACTTTTTTCCAAATAAGCCCGCTTAAATCATAGCCGACTAATCTGTCTAAAACCCGCCGCGCTTCCTGGGCTTTAACCAAATCCATATCAATGGCACGCGGATGCTTTATGGCTTCTTCAACGGCAGATTGCGTAATTTCATTAAAAACAATGCGCTGAGTTTTATTTTTATCCAAATCAAGCGCTTGAGTCAGATGAAAAGCGATTGCTTCTCCTTCGCGGTCAGGGTCTGTGGCCAGAATAACTTTTTTCGCTTTTTTAACATCAACGCTTATTTCTTTGATTATTTTTTCTTTGCCTGGAATAATTTCATAATGCGGCTTAAAACCTGCCGGAATATCTATGGCCTTTTTGTTGCTTTTTGGCAAATCGCGAATATGCCCCACGCTGGCGCGAACAACATAATCTCCTTTGAGATATTTTGAAATTGTTTTTGTTTTTGTCGGAGACTCTACAATTATTAAGTTCACCCCCACACCATAACGAGTTTATATTTTATCCCATTAAATATATGGAATAGAATTTTCATTCGTTTATGTTTTTATATAATTTTATTTTTTACCCTCACAACTCGTTTGGTGTGGGGGTTCATAAAATTTATAAACTATAACCAGATCCCGTTTCTTTTATTATTCCATCAATAATTAAAAAGGCAACTGTTTGATTGGCAATTTGGGGTTCAAGTTTAGTTATTTTGACAATTTCATCAATAGTAAGCGGATTGCCGGATTCTTGAAGCGTTTTATAAATTAATAATTGATTTTCGTCTTTGATATTATTTTTTAATTTTAAATTGTTATTTTGATTTTTGATTTTTACATTTTGATTTATATTGAGGTCTTCTAAAATATCATCAATTGACGCAACTAGCCGCGCCCCATCTCTTATTAACTGATGCGAACCGCGATGGTTCGGATTATCAATGGAACCGGGAACGACAAAAACATCGCGGCCCTGTTCTGCGGCTAAACGAGCGGTAACAATAGAACCGGAACGCTCGGGCGCTTCAATAACAATCGTGGCAATACTTAATCCGCTCACTATGCGATTTCGTTCCAAAAATTGATTTTGAAAAGATGGCGTGCCCGGTTTATATTCGGAAATAATCGCCCCGCCGAATTCAAGAATTTTTTCAGCCAGATTTTCATTTTGCGCCGGATAAATCGTATCTAGTCCGTTTGCCAAAACCGCAATTGTTTTACCGCCCGCCAAAACCGCTCCCTCATGAGCCGCCGTATCAATCCCCATAGCCAATCCGCTCACAATAATAACGCCTAATTCCGTTAATTTCTGCGCTAATTCTTTGGCAAATCTGCGTCCAGCCGCTCCGGCTTTTCGCGTGCCAACAATAGCAACTTTAATAATGTCATCTTTTGGCAATTCTCCTAATAAATAAAACATTTCCGGTGCGTTCGGAATTTCTTTAAGTAAGGAGGGGTATTCTGCGTCTGTAATTTTTACAGTGTTGATTTTAGGATTTTTTTTCATTATTATAATTATATGAAGAAACAGTTGATTTTAACAATAGGATTAGGGATATTAATAATTTTAATTTTAGGCGCGTTTTTAATTATATTAAGGGCGAACATCTTGAAAAAAGTCAGCCAAATAAGCGAAATTAAAAAAGAGATAGATTTTCGTTCAACAATTATTAAATCTTTATCAACCATGCGCAGTGATATTAATTTAATTCAACCTTATATTTTTGGAATTGACAATATTTTGCCGACAAAAGACCAACTGATAAATTTTTCCAAAGATTTAAATATGATGGCGGTTCAAAATAAAATTAATCTTGCGTCAAATTTCTCGGGCGAGAACGTTAAGTCGTCAGGAGAATTAAAATGGATAGGGCTTACGGCAACCGCCGAAGGGAATTTCAACGATTTGATCAATTTTTTAAAAGCCATTGAAAGTAGCCGTTATTCGGTTAAACTGGATAATGTTGATTTTGGCGAAAAAGACGGAAAATTTAAAATGCTTTTAAACGGTAAAGTTTTTTATTTTTAAATATGGAAATTATAAAAAATAATAAAAATAAAAAAAGGGAGGCGATGTTCATTGCTTTTAGTTCTATTTTATTGGTTGCCATAATAAGTTTTATTATTTATGCGATGCAATTTTTAATAAGTAAAACCGGTGTAGCGCTTGAAAGTAATAATATTGAAGAAAATAAAATTTCAAGAATTAACTTTGACGGATTGAAAAAAATCGGGATAATGAAATAAATTAAATAGGCGAGTGTAGTTCAGTGGTAGAACGCCATACTGATAATATGGAGGTCGAAGGTCCGATTCCTTCCACTCGCACAAAATGCGCGATTAGCTCAGTGGTAGAGCGTTTCATTGACATTGAAAAGGTCGGAGGTTCGATCCCTCCATCGCGCACCAAATTATTTTTTATTGACATTTATTGATTATTTGCTATAATGACAATATATGAATAAATCATTTGAAACAACGGGGTTAGAAGAATTGGGGGAAGAAGATATAGAAATAGAAGTTGTGGAGCCTGAGAAAGAAGAATTAACAGAGGAAAATAATTCTACAAAAGAAGAAGTTAAAAAGATGTTGGAAGAACTTGAAGAAGGGGTGGAGAAAATAAAGGAACAAATAGAAAAAAGAAAGAACTAAAAAAAATTTGAACAGCTTTATTATCCCCGTCATCTATAAAGATGAAGATATTTTAGTCGTTAATAAACCAGCCGGTTTGCTTGTTCATGGCGTAATAAATAATAAAGAAAAAACATTAGTTGATTGGCTGTTAAAAAAATATCCGGAAGTAAAAAATGTTGGAGACGCTCCTGAAATAAGGCCGGGGATTGTCCACCGTTTAGATAAAGACACTTCCGGCGTTATTTTAATTTGCCGCAATCAAAATTTTTTCAAATATGCCAAAAATCTTTTTCAGGAACATAAAATAAAAAAGAAATATCTGGCTTTAACATACGGCGAAATCAAACCGAAAAGCGGCATCATAGAAAAACCGATTGCCATTAAATCAAACACTATAAAAAGAACCGTTTGGGAGGGAAAAAATGAAAAAACCGCAATTACGGAATATAAAGTTTTAGAAAAATATAACATTTTGTTGTCGATCGACAACAAAATGTTATATTTTTCTTTAGTGGAAGTATCGCCTAAAACAGGCAGAACTCATCAAATTAGAGTACATCTGGCTTCAATCGGCCATCCAATTGTCGGCGATTCGCTTTATGGACCGAAAGAAAATCCTTTTAGATTAAAACGCCAATTTCTTCACGCCGAATCATTGGAATTTAGTCTGGAAAACGGTCAACGGATAAAAATCGAGGCCGAGCTACCCGATGATTTAAGAAATGTTATAGAAAAGCTCAATGAAGAAGAATAAAAAGAAAACTGTATTTGTGGCAATGTCAGGCGGCGTTGATTCCAGCGTCGCCGCTTTATTATTGAATAAACAAGGGTATAACGTAATAGGAGTTTTTATGCGTTGCTATAATCTTGACGGTTGTAGCGAGCGCGATGCCGAAGACGCTCGTCGTGTTGCGGAAAAACTGAACATTCCTTTTTATGTCTGGGATTTTGAAGAAGAATATAAAAAGAAAGTGGTGGAATATATGGTAAAAGGATATAAAAAGGGGATTACACCAAATCCAGATGTGATGTGCAATAAAGAAATTAAATTCGGCTTGTTTTTGGAAAAAGCGTTGAAAATGGGAGCGAATTATGTGGCAACGGGACACTATGTAAAATTGAAAAATTGCAAAATTAAAATATTAAAAAATTTTAATAATCAGCAATCTTCCAATCTTTCAATTTTTCAATCAAATGATTTAAACAAAGACCAATCTTATTTTCTTTGGACATTAACGCAAAAACAATTAAAACATTGTCTTTTCCCTATTGGCGATTATTTAAAATCCGAAGTGCGGAAAATTGCCAAAAAAGTCGACTTAATAACAGCCGAAAAAAAAGATTCTCAGGGAATTTGTTTTTTGGGAAAAGTTTCGCTTGATGATTTTTTAAAAAAATACATTCCGGAAAAAAAAGGAAATGTTTTGGATACTGCCGGCAAGAAAATAGGGGGGCACAAGGGCGCGCATTTTTACACAATCGGCCAAAGACACGGATTAGGCATCGGCGGTTCTGAGAAACCTTATTATGTTGTTGAAAAAAATGTGAAGAAAAATATCATAGTGGTCGCTGAAGGAGATGATAATCCAGCGCTTTATAAAAAAGAAATTAAATTAACTAATGTAAATTTTATAAGCTTTGTTCATTCCAACATTCTGCAGAATGTTGGAATGAATATTTTAACGAGAGTTCGTTATCGCCAGCCGTTAGTCTCGGCTACATTGAAAATTGAAAATTTAAAATTGAAAATTAAATTTAACGCGTCTGTCAAATTCATCGCCCCCGGCCAATCAGCAGTGTTTTATAACGAAAAAGGCGAAATGCTTGGCGGCGGAGTGATAATTTGATAAAATTTACCAATGACACTCTATACTCGCAAAGGGGATAAAGGAGATACAAGCGCGTTCAACTGCAAACAAAGATTTTCCAAAAATTCTGAATTAATGGAGGCTTTGGGTTCGCTTGATGAGGTAAATTCCTTTTTGGGAATCTGCAAAATAAAAGCGGTTGATTTTAAATTTGAAATTAACAACCAATCAATCGCAGAAATTATTGAAAATGTCCAAAATAATCTCTTTATCATTCAAGCGAACATTGTCGGCGCGGATAAAAAAATTACCCAAAAGAAAATTGATGAAATTGAAAAAATAATCGATGCTATTGAAAAAGAATTACCGCCGATTAAAAGTTTTTTTCTTCCCGGCGGTTCCCCCGAAGGAAAGCAAGCTTCCTACGGGGCAGGGGAATTGGGCGCTTATTTTGATTACGCGCGCGCCGTAAGCCGCCGCGTTGAAAGACAAATAGTCGCCTTGTCAGAAACACAAAAAATAGACCCCGTTAGAAGTTTAACTCATCTCTATAATTCAAATACAAATATTAAGACTTCTAACGGGGTAGATGAAGAAATTTTAGCTTATTTAAACCGTCTCTCGTCATTGTTATACGCCATGGCGCGGTTTATGAACTTTAAATTAAAAATCAAAGAAATCCCGCCGTTATATTAAAATGCGACTTCACGATATATTTTTTTATTTTGCTTCCTTTTTTCTTATCGGCGTTTTTTTGGCGAGTTTTAAAATAAATCCGGCTATTGCTCTTTTATTAGTTTTTTTAATATCAACCATATTTTTAATTTATCGCTTGAAATGGTTCGCGGTTTTGTCATTTTTTATTTTGGGAGGATTTTTTTATTGCAATTCATATGGCGCGCTGCAAGAACAAAAAATAAATATTCCATTTAGCGAAAAAACATCTTTTAGTGGGATAGTAGTTGATTATCCGCAAAAAGGAAACGCGCAAAAATTAACCGTCGCGCTTCAAGAACCTTATTTTGGGAAAATTATTATTACCGTTAAACCGTATCCAAGTTTCGATTACGGTGATTTGATAAAATTCGAGGGAATAATTAAAAAACCGGAACCGCAAAATTACGCCGATTATCTCGCTAAAGACAATATTTTCGGAACGACAAGTTTCCCGAAAACAGAATTGCTTGCCGAAAATCAGGCTTCGTATTTGAAATCAAAACTTTTCAAATTTAAAAAAAATATCATTTTAAATTTTCAAAAAACATTAAAGCCAAAAAAAGCGGCTTTTTTGTCCGGAATAACACTGGGCGAGCGTGCTG
Source organism: Patescibacteria group bacterium (assembly GCA_038063335.1). Lineage (GTDB taxonomy): Bacteria > Patescibacteriota > Minisyncoccia > UBA6257 > UBA9933 > JAJYWO01. Next base: position 19,251 of record JBBTVF010000057.1, on the reverse strand, counting down.
AATTTTCTCAAGAATTAAAAGACAAGATGGCAAAAAGCGGCACAACGCATTTAGTTGCCTTATCGGGACAAAATATCACAATAATCGTTATCGCCATTTCATCATTTTTTGGATTTTTTGCGCGCCGGAAATCAGTTTTTTGGCTTACACTTTTAATAATCATCTTTTTTGTTTTGATGACCGGCGCCGAGGCGTCCGTGGTCCGCGCCGCGGTTATGGGCGGGATAATCCTATTGGCGAAACAAATAGGCCGTGTCCACAGCATTCGCAACGCCATTGCCGCGGCGGCTTTTATAATGATTTTATACAATCCGAAAATTTTGCGCTTTGATTTAGGATTTCAACTATCTTTTATGGCATTGCTTGGAATTGTTTATCTTTCACCGGCGATTAGAAAATTTTTAAAAATGAAAGAGGAAAACGGTTTTTTGAATTGGCGAGAGAATTTTTTGACAACAACTTCGGCGCAATTGGCGGTTTTGCCGTTGATTTTAATAAACTTCGACAATTTTTCGTTGTTATCTCTACCGGCGAATATTTTAATATTAGAAGCCATTCCATTAACAATGATTTTAGGATTTATTCTTGGAATAATTGGCTTTATCGCATTGCCATTAGCGATAATTTTCAGCTGGTTCGTGAATTTATTTTTAATTTATGAGTTAGGCATTATTGACGTATTTTCCAAAATCTCTATTCCCATCGCTGAAATAGGAATTATTGGCGCAATAATTTATTATTTGCTTTTTTTACTTTTTACTATAAAATATAACAATGTCCAAAATAACAAAAATATTCAAAGTAATAATTAAAAATCAATGGGTACGTATTGGAATTGCGATAATAATAGTAGCTGTAATCGCCGCCGAAGCTTTTTATATCGGATACGACAAGGGCGTTAAAAATCCGCAAACCGTCATTATTAGGGGAGTCGCCAATATAGATGAAGGCAAACCCGATGCAGTTGATTTCAACACTTTCTGGCAATCATGGAAAATATTAAAAGAAAAATACGTTGATACCGGGAAAATTGACAATCAAACTTTGGTTTATGGAGCGATTTCCGGCTTGTTTGATTCATTAAAAGACCCGAATACGGTTTTTATGCCGCCGTCTGACGCCAAAAAGTTTAATGAAGAAATCAGCGGGGAATTTTCCGGCGTGGGAATGGAAATCGGCATTCGCAACGACCAATTAGTTATAATTGCGCCGTTAAAAGACACTCCGGCGGAAAGGGCCGGTCTCAGGGCTGGAGATAAAATTTTAAAAATTGACGAAAAGGAATCTTCTGATATGGCCGTTGATGAAGCGGTTAAACTAATAAGAGGCCCAAGGGGAACGACTGTTGTGTTGACCATCCAAAGAAACGGCTGGGATAAAATAAAAGAATTTCCGGTTGTCCGCGATATTATCCAAATTCCAACTATTGATTTTGAAATGCTTGCCCAGAGCGAAGTCGAAGGGAAAGATATCGCTTATTTTCATCTTTATAATTTTTACGAAAACGCGCCGTTTCTTTTTTATCAATCGGCGATAAAAGCCGCGATGCAAAATCCAAAAGGGGTTATTTTAGACCTAAGAAACAATCCGGGCGGCTACCTGGAGGCGTCGGTTAATTTGGCTGGATGGTTTTTGGAACCGGGCGAATTGGTCGTAACGGAAGAATTCGGTTCGAATAAAAAAGAAGAATTTAAGGCGAATAACAGTGGTTTTTTTAAAGATTTACCGACAGTGGTTTTAATAAATGAAGGTTCGGCATCAGCTTCGGAAATTTTAGCCGGCGCCCTGCGCGATAATAGGGGGATAAAATTAATTGGCAAAAAAAGCTTTGGAAAAGGCACCGTTCAGGAACTTGAATATCTTAAAGATGGTTCGTCAATAAAAATAACCGTTGCTCACTGGCTGATGCCTAATGGAGGTTTGATTGAGAAAAACGGCATAATGCCTGATTATGAAATTAATTTAACGGAGGAAGACATTAAAGCCGGCCGCGACCCGCAATTGGAAAAAGCGATGGAAATTTTGAAATCTCAATTATGAACCCCCACACCAAACGAGTTGCGAGGGTAAAAAATAAAATTATAAAAACATAAACGAATGAAATTTTTATCCCAGCGCTAAATGAATTGTGGTGCGGGGGTAAAATATAAACTCGTTATGGTGTTGGGGTGAAAGTAATTATTCTCCAAGATATAAAAGGCATAGGCAAAAAATTTGACGTTAAAGAAATAAAAGACGGTTATGCCAAAAATTTTTTGATTCCGCGCGGATTGGCGAAAATAGCCACCAATGCCGCGGTAAAAGAATTGGAAACAAAAAAATCAGCGTTGGAAAAAAAGGAAAAAGAATTAAAAATCAAATTAGAATCCTTGGTAAAAAACTTAGCTCATCGCGAATTTGTGTTTTCATTAAATACTGGTAAAAAGGGCGAAGTGTTTGGTTCTATTACAAAAGACGACATTAAAACGCGAATTGACGCAGACACAAACGCAGATTTACGCGAATATATTGAAAATAATCTGGAAATTAAATTAGAAAAGCCGATTAAAACAATCGGCGAACACCAAGTGGAAATTAATTTAGGGAGAGGAGTAAAAACAACACTTAATATCAAGATTGAACCGTTATCATCGTAGCGTAACGATGATTGCCGTCAAACTTAGTTTTCTTTTTATGAGAAAATTTAACAACGCCGTTTTTCAAGGCGTATAAAGTGTCATCTCCGGCCCTAAGCACGTTTAGGCCGGGTAAATATTTTGTGCCTCTTTGGCGAATTAAAATTTCACCGGCTTTCACAGCCTGCCCTTCTTGTCTCTTTATTCCTAATCTTTTTGATGCGGAGTCTCTTCCAAGCTTAGTAGAGCCTCCGGATTTAGTATG
>JBBTVF010000057.1:4602-16271 GCA_038063335.1 Patescibacteria group bacterium | reverse complement strand
GAAAATCAGAAAAATATATTTTTAACGATTTTGATTATTATCGTCGCCACCCTAAGTTTCGGGCTCGGTTATCTGTCAAACCGCGAATTCACCCGCGCCCCGATTATTATTGAAAAATGCTCGGAATAAAAAACATAACACTTATTTCACGATCGTGAACAAACTGTTATGCTTTATTTTGCGACAGATTGTAGTTGACAAAATAAGCTATTTGTTCAAATTGTTCAAATAAAAAGTTTTAAAGATACCCCGCTTTCTTCAACCAATACTCGTTTTCCCATTCCCAAAGCTTTTTCGCTCCTAAAAACGCCTTATAATCTTCCTGCCAGTAGGGGAATTCTTTAAGTTCTATTTCACCGCGAAGTTCGGACCAGCGATGCTCGCATTTTTCATAATTTACGCCGATTTTTACTTTTGGCGCGCTAATTTTATCCCGTCCGCCCTTGGAACGCAACACAGCGCCGCATTTCAAACAAATTTTAGTCTGGTCTATCCTTAAAATCCATCTTGTTTGAAGATTATTCAAACTGCTATGCAAAGCGGCTATATAAGCCGATGTTTGAAGATTGTAATCGCGGTAAATGGCTTGCGATGTTTTAATGTCTAAAATGCCCAATTTCCCGTCAATTAAAGCCACGGCGTCCAATGTGCCGGCATAACGGTCGCCATAATGAACAACTCGTTTTTCAACGAATTCCGGGTCAACCTGAATATTTTTTTTCTCAACAAAATTAACAAGCGCTTCAATGGAAGGCGCAATTGACGGATCAATAATAGGGGATTCACCGATAAAAATTTTCTCCGCCGCTTCATGGATTAAAGTTCCCTCGCTTGCGGATTTTTCCTTTATTGATTCTCCCTCGGCAAAATTGTTTAATTCCGCGTAAAATCTATATAAAGCCGGTTTAGCCTTGATTTCTACGATTTTCGTGACGCGCGGATACCAAGTGCCGTCTATTTCATAGCCGGAAAGTTTTTTAAAACCCTCTAAATTAGAATAATACATCTGTTTATTTTATCAGTTTGTCGGTTAATTTGTAAACCACCACACCACAACGATTATATATTTCATTTTTGCACCAATAATCGTTTGGTGTGGTGGTAAATGTCGCCTGCGCCCATCATTATAATAATTATTGAAGAATTTAGAATATGGGATTTAGAATTTAGGATAATATTTTTTATTTCTTTTTTAAGGTTTTTAGGATTTTTGAGATATAAAACATTAACGGGAAATTTTCTTTTTTTAATCGCTTCGGCTAATTTTAAGGAATCAACGCTTTGCTTGGTTTCTTCGCGACCCTTAACTTTAAAAATATCTAGAAGGATTAAAGCGTCTGCGTCGTCAAAAGCTCCTGTAAACTCCTTAAAAAGCGATTTAAGCCTTTTCTCTTGATGTGGCTGAAAAACGCATATAATGGCCGATTTAGGCCATTTTGAACGTATCCCGGCAAGCGTGGCCTTGATTTCCGTAGGATGATGCGCGTAATCGTCGTAAATAGGAATTATGAATTTGGAATTATGAATTATGCTTTTTTTTATTCTTAATTTTAAATTTCCGCGATATTCCATTCTTCGCCAAGCGCCGCGATATTCAGATAACGCTTTTAAAATAATATTTTCTTTTATGCCCAACGATTTTGATAAAAAATAAACAGCTGTGGCATTGGAAATATTATGTTCGCCGGGAACATTTAAAGACGCGGACATGCGCAGACTTAACGCGGATTGACGCGGAAAAATACTATGCCAATAAACTTTTAATTTATTTTTTTTAGCAATTTTTTTAATTTTATCCCGTAAACTATATAAATTTTTATCGTCTTTGTTTAAAATTAAAATCCCGTCATGTTGAATATTGCCGATAAATTTCAAAAAAACATTTTTAATTTCCGCCAGATTCTTATAATAATCCAAATGTTCGCGGTCTATATTGGTAATAATAGCGCTAAAAGGGGAGTAATTTAAAAACGCTCCGGAATACTCATCTGCTTCTATAACCAATAATTTACTTTTTCCGCTACGGAAATTTTTTCCGCCAAATTCTTTTAATTTTGTTCCGATAATCACTGTTGGGTCAAATCCAGCCTTTATCAATACAAGTGAAAGCATAGCCGTAGTGGTGCTTTTGCCGTGCGCGCCGCTCACGGCTATTGTTTTATATTGTCGCGTCAATTCGCCAAGCGCTTGAGCGTAAGATTTTAAAGGAATGCCAAATTCCTCGGCTTTTTTAATCTCAGGGTTGTCTTTTTTAACAGCGGCGCTGTGAATTATTGAATCAATCCGCCGGCTGGCGGATTTGGAGATATTGGACGGTTTATGACCGATTAAAATATCCACTCCTTCTTTTTTAAATTGGTCCGTAATTTCCGAACGGGAAGCGTCCGAACCGCTCACTTTATAATTTTTAGACAAAAAATAACGCGCTAACGCGCTTACTCCAATACCTCCTATTCCTATAAAATGAACTGTCTTTTTGTGTGGGTGATTGCGTTTTTTCATTCTCTCATCTGTCGCACAATATACATTTTACGACAGATATGTTAATATCTATCGTAAAATATTGCGCAGATTTTGCAACGCTATAAAAATATATCATCGCAAAATCTGCTTTTTTTTACATTCGTATTTAAAAATAACTCAAAACCAAATTAACTAAATCAATGGTAAACTGTAAAACAACGCCGAATACTCTGCTAAATATATCCCAAATCCACAAGACAATATCCTTTAACAGAAAAGAAATTCTATCCGCCAATATCAACACTAAATTGAACAATTCTTTCAATTTTTCACCTAATGGATTATTAAATAATATGTCTAAAATTGATTTATCCATTTTTCAACTTATTAATTGCAATTTTAATGCGTTCCAGAGACTCTTTTTTACCTAAAACTTCTAAAATTTCAAACGGTCCGGGCGACGCTTGTTTGCCGCTTAAAGCCATTCTTAACGGCCAAAGTAAATCGCCAACGCCATAATTTTCCGTAAACGGCATAATAATCTTCTCTGAGCTTACTTTATTAAAGCTTATTTCGTCAATTTTATCAAGTTCATTTGCAAGTATTTTTAAATTTTCAACGGTTTTTTCCGAGGACGTTTCACGCCATATTAAAAGTTTAGCGTCATAATTCGGCAATTCAAAAAAGAAACCCGCTAAATCCTTAAACTCAGCCAATGTTTTTATTCTTTCTTTTTCCACTTTAATCGCTTTAATAAGCAACATTTCATCGGTTTGCCATGATAAAGGAATAAAACTTTTAATCTCTAAGGCCAATTCCGATACGTCCATTTTTTTAATATATTGAGAATTCAACCAATCTAATTTATCAATATTAAAAACCGCTCCTGATTTTTGAACGCGCTTTATGTCAAATTCTTTAGTTAATTCTTCCAACGAAAAAATTTCTCTTTCATCTGATGGATGCCAGCCCAATAACGCCGTAAAATTGACGATTGCTTCCGTCAAATAGCCGTTTTGCCGATAATTTTCCAAGTCCACATCAAGATAACGTTTTGACATCTTACGGCGTTCAGGCGTTAAAATAAGCGGCAAATGGGCGTATTTTACGCTTTCAAGACTAAGCGCTTCCTGAAGAGCAATCTGTTTTGGTGTATTCGCCAAATGGTCTTCACCGCGAATCACATGGCTGATTTTCATTTCATAATCATCAACAACAACGCTAAAATTATAAAGCGGCTCTCTTAAATTTTTTGCGATGACAATATCACCGATTAATTCCGCGTTAAATTTAATTTTTCCGCGAATCAAATCGTTAAATTCAATTTCTTTTGAAGGCATTTTAAAACGAATCACTGGGGGCAAATCTTTTTGCTTCTCCCCTTCTTTAATCTTTGCTTTACTTTCTTCTAATGAAAAACGTTTGCATTTGCCGCTGTATCTTGGAGCTATACCTTGGCTAAGCATTGCCTGACGGTCAGCTTCCAACTCTTCTTTGGAACAAAAACAGTAATAAGCCCTGCCTTCGTTAAGCAATTTTTGAAGATATTTTTCATAAATATCCAACCGCTCGGATTGCCTATAAGGGCCCTCGTCCCAATTAAATCCAAGCCATTTTAAACCCTCAATAATGCCGTTTTCATATTCTTTTTTTGAACGTTCAATATCCGTATCCTCAATCCGTAAAATAAATTCTCCTCCTTGATTTCTGGCAAAAAGCCAATTAAATAAAGCGGTTCTTGCGCCGCCGATATGAAGAGGTCCCGTTGGACTCGGGGCAAATCTAACCCGAATATTTTTCTTAATATTTGTCGTCATTTTATTCGCTAAATCAACACTCTGGAACTAACCGTTGTTTGAATATTGGTAAAGATTTTTAATTTTTCAATATCCGGTTCGGAGCTGGTTATTGAAAAACTTAATGTAATTCTTGGCGGATTAGAGCCTCCCCCGCCCCCGCAAGAATCAAGCAATATGTCGGGGCTGATATTATTTCCGCAAATTTCAACGTTAAAATTCACTATTTTCACGTTATCAGCGGTAATTTTTTTGGGAATTTTTTCCAAAATCACGTTTTCCGTTACTCTTTCTATGGCGCCTTCATTCAGCCTGTATGAAACTATTTGGTTATGAGAATTTACAAATTGAAATTCTTGATTGGATATTTTGCTGAAATTATATCCTGTCCTTATTTCACGCGCCATTTGTTCCATACTCAAACTCATATTATCGTTAACAACCATTAAGGCAATAACCAATCTTTGATTTCTTAATATGTTGACAAAACCGCCGGCCGCAATGGATATCAAAATCACAAAAATACTCATTGCCATAACAAGCTCAACCAACGTAAAACCCTTTAAAAATTTTGATTTTTGATTTTTGATTTTTGATTTTTTAATCATGATTTCCAATTAAAAAAATAATCTTCAAGATTTATTTCAAATTTACCGCCTCCACGGCCGCTCCACTTAACAATAGAATTGATTTTTATTTCATTGGGGTCAATAAATTCAATAGAAACGCTTCTCTTAAAAGCCGTCTGAACGCCTATCTGATAATTATATCTGTTATTTATTGCGTCAAACGAAATATAGCGTTGTTGATTATTTTCCAATTGCGAACTTGTATAATCAACTTCAAAATCGCCGTTATTAATATTTTCATTCCATGGTTTCCCTTGAATTATATTGCCGTCAACAATATTTTTAACGACTTCAATCCCTTCCATCGCCAAATAATTAGCGATAAATTGGTCGTTAACAACCCTGTTTAACGCAATTGAATTGGATAATAAAGATAACATCCCCAAAAATCCTATAACTAAAAGCGTAATGGCAACCACTGATTCAATTAAAAGATAACCTTTTTGGTTTTTCATTGTGCGGTAATTTGGCCGGCATTAGTGACCTTAATTATTTTTTCTCCCTTATTATCAATCGTTTTAATTTTTATCAACGCTTCGTCTTTAAAAATATCACCATTAATGATTACTGTCGGATCGGGTGGAATAAAAATTATATCATTAACTCCAAGCTCGCTGAATTTCACCACTTTATCAAGTTTAATTTCTTCAAAAATTTGGTCGTAAGAAGTGTAAATAAAATCTATATCCGAACATTTTGAGTCTCCACTGGAAGAAATTTCCCTGAATATTATCATTGCATTTGATTCTGAAAGATGAACGCCGTATCCGCAAGGCGCCAATTCCACCGCAAAAGTGCCCAAGGCCAAAGATTTTGCCTTTTGAATGGCGCTAAAAACCTTAATTTGCTCCTTAAAGAGAATAATTTGACGTTCTACGGCGCGATTATATAAAACCAATCCGCCCGATAAAATGGTAATTATCGCAAAAACCACTAATAGTTCTGTCATAGAAAACCCCTTGTTCATATTCCATTATTGTAAATTAAATAAGCCAAAATAACCATCCATAATTTGATATCCGAAAAAAAACGTTAGAGTAGCCGCTATTATCAAAAACGGCCCAAAAGGAACAACATCTTTCATCGTTTTTTCTTTTTTAATCAATAAAGGCAGGACACTGATACTTCCTATAATGAAAGATAAAATTAAAATCATTAAAATATCCGGCCAACCGAAAATAAATCCCAAGGGGCCGATTAATTTAAAATCTCCCCAGCCCATCGCGCGGCCACGGCTTAAAAATATTATCAAGCCGAAAAAAAGCATTCCCAACAAAACGGCAAAAAAATGATTAAGCCAAATATTCTCTCTTAATCCAAAAAGCGCCGCGTAATGCCTTAAGAAGGAACCATTAAATAATCCGAAATCTCCTGTACGTTCTTTAATATTTATCAAAAACAATCCTAAAATCGCCAAAGAAACATTTAATTGGTCGGGAATTATATATTGCCTGAAATCTATAATCGCAATTAAGATAAAAATTAAAAAAATCAAAATCCAAATAATTGATTTTGAGGAAAATAACGGCACACCGAGAAATAAAGGCGTAAAAATTAAAATCAATCCGCTTAAAATTTCAATTAACGGATATTGCCATAATAATTTCTTCTTGCAATGACGGCATTCCCCTTTTTGAATTACAAAGCTGATAACCGGAATAAGTTCATACCAACTCAATATTTTCCGGCAATGGGGACAATGAGAACGCCCGGTAATGATATTTTCATCAAAAAGTTTTTTCCCAGGCTTATAACGCAAGGAAACAACATTAAGAAAACTGCCTATGGCTGAACCAAATAAAAATAAGGTTATATAATTAAGAACCATAAATAAATTAATGTTTTAAAATCTAACACAGAATACGGGGTCGTCGCAATTAACACCAAGTTGCGTCCCATCAAGTTCGGTTGGTTCTTTAAGAGAAGAATGATCGGGAGTGGAAAATTTCGCGCCCAAAACATAACTTTGAAAATCACTGCTATCAACTCCATAATAATAAGTTTGCCCAGGTATAGGATCATTAGGAATAGCGGAAATGCCAACTTCAGAATTAACCAATTCGCTTTGTAAGGCGCTCCAAGTTGAAACGTTAGGATATAGACGATTTCTTGTATAATAAATTTCAAGATAAGCTTGGACTTTCTGCATATCAGCCATTCTGCGAGAATCATAAGCTCCAGCCCTAAATCCTCTTAAACCGACCAAAAAAACCGACGCCAAAATGGAAATAATGGCGATAACGATAAGCATTTCAATTAACGTAAAACCTTTTATATTTTTCATATGTTTGAATATTTAATTATTCGACCATTTTATATTACAGTTTAAACCCTTGCGCTATATTATATATCGGAACCAATACCGCCGCAAACAGCAAACCGACAAAAATTCCTATAACACTGATTAAAATCGGCTGAACAAGCTCTGATAAATTATCCAATACATTGTCTATTTCTCGCGTATAAAGAGTGGAAATTTTAGAAAAAATTTCATCAAGCCGACCGGTTGATTCCCCTATTGCCACCATTTGTCCGACTAAATCGGGAAAATAATAATCATGCTTGGATAAAAGAGAAGAAAGCATTTCTCCCGCTCTTACATTTTCGGAAATTTCATGAAGAATGTCGCGATAAGCGATATTGCCGATATTATGGCTGCTGATTTCAATCGCTTGAGCAATAGGAACTCCTCCTTTAATAAGAACTCTGGTTGATTCCGAAAAACGGGCCACGTATATTTTCTTGAATAAATTTCCAAATATCGGTATTCTTATTTTTAATTCATTCATTACAACCTGCCCTTCATTGGTTTGAATATATTCCAATAATAAAATAACACCCATACCTAAAATTAACAAAATAATCCACCACCATTCAAGCATAAAATTTCCGGCGCCTAAAAATATTTTTGTGAAAATAGGAATCTCTGTTCCCATTTCTTCGAAAACCGGAGCTAATTTGGGGAATACCACCACCAAAAGCATTACGGCAACCGTTACCAATAAAGTTAAAATAAAAATCGGATAAATCATTGCATTGCGAATTTTTGAACGCCAACCCGTCTCTTTTTCAAGATAGTCCGCCAAAAAAGTCATTGACTCTTCAAGGCGGCCGGTAACTTCAGCTGAACGGATAGTGTTAAAATAAAATTCGCCGAAAACATTCCCCTGCCTTTCTATGGCTTGAGAAAGGGACAAACCGGCATTAACATCGGAAGAAATTGTAAAAATAGCTTCTTTAAGAGAAGGATTTTTGGTTTGCTTATGAAGATTTCTAAGCGCGTCTCCAAGAGGAACTTCTGATTCTAAAAGAGTGGCGAATTGCCTTGTAAAAATCATTATATCGTTAATTTTTACTCGCTTAAAAAACCCGAAAATTTTGTCGGATATATTTTTTTCGTCCCCGCCCTCTATGCTTAAAACAAAAAGATTATGGCTAGATAAGGTGTTTGTCGCTATTTCTTTTGTTGGCGCTTCCACAAACCCAACCTGTAATTCCCCATCTTTAGTTCTGGCGCTGTATTTATATTTCACCCCCACACCATAACGAGTTTATTTTTAATATTATATTTTTATATAATAATGAAATTTCGCTCGTTTGTTTATTATTTATATTATTTTTATTTATTCTCTCCCCACAACTTGTTTGGTGTGGGGGTTCATTTAAACTTTAAAACTTTTAAACTTTTTTTATGTTCTCTCCACCAATATCTTTAATTCGCTTGGATTTAATGAATATAATTCCGCTTGCTCTAATGAAATTTCTCCGTTTTTAATTAAATTTGCCATTGAATGATTAAGTGTGGACATCCCTTCCTGCGAACTTGTTTCAATAACCAAATCAATCTGATAAGCCTTTTTTTCTCTAATAAGATTGCGGATTGCCGGATTGGTAATCATAATTTCGCAAGCCGGTATTCTACCGCTTTCAACTCTCGGCACTAAACGTTCGGAAACTATGCCGACTAAAACTGACGCCAACTGCGAAGAAATCTGCGCCTGTTGTTCTGCCGGAAAACTGTCAATAATCCTGTCAATGGTTTGCGCGGCGGAATTGGTATGCAATGTGGAAAAAACCAAGTGGCCAGTTTCAGCGGCGGTTAAAGCCGTAGCAATTGATTCCGCATCTCGCATTTCACCCACCATAATCACATCAGGATCCTGGCGCAAAACCGAACGCAAAGCGCTGTTAAAATCAAGAGCGTCGGTTCCCACTTCTCTCTGAGAAATAATGCTTTTGTCCTGCGCAAAAATATATTCTATCGGGTCTTCAATGGCAATAATATGTTCAGTGCGACTGCGATTTATTTCATCAATAAGCGCCGCCAATGTGGTTGATTTTCCGTGTCCAGCCGGACCGACAATTAAAACAAATCCTTGCGACAATCTTGAAAAATCATGAAGAACCGACGGCAAACCCAATTCTTCTATCGTTTTTATTTGCGCCGGAACAAGACGAAGCGCGGCCGCCGCAAATCCTCTTTGATTAAAAACATTTACTCTGAATCTCGCTTTATCTTCATAAGAATAAGCGAAGTCAATCTCTTTTTTCTTTAAAAAATTTTCTTTTTGTTCAGGCGTAAGAAGAGCAAAAACCAACTCCTGAACGATTTCCGGAGTTAAAATTGATTCTTTTTCAAGCGGAAGTAATTTACCGTCAATTCTTAAAGTCGGTTTTCGGCCAACCGCCAAATGCAAATCCGACGCCGCTTGTTGGGCGGTAACCAATAAAAGTTCGTTGAGCTTTTGTTTGTAGTCCATGATAATAAAATTTAAAAATTAAATATCAAAAATAAAAATGACAATTTAAAATGTAAAATTATTTGCCTTTCATAGTTAAAATACTGGAAGCAAAGATATTTGCTATTTCAACTAATTCATTTAATAACCATTTTAGCTCATTAAAGTTGTTTTCCCATTATATCACAAATAGAATCTTTTGGAAGTTTACCAATAAATTTAATCAATCTTAAAACCCAACCATACAGTCTTTTTTTAAATTCATTTTTGAATTTTGAATTGTCATTTTGCATTTTGATTTTTGATATTTGATTTTTTTACATTTCCGTTGTTTCTCTCAATACTTCTTCCATTGAGACCAAACCATTAATGGCTTTCATAATTCCATCTTGGCGCAAAGTTATCATTTGTTGGCGCTTTGATTCTTCTAGAATTTTCGGCTCATCCGGGTCTTCTGAAATAATATTCCTTAATTCCGGAGTCATTTCCATAACTTCAAAAAGAGCCACACGGCCGCTTATCCCCTTATTCTTGCAAGCGGGGCATCCGGGCGAACGATAACTTTTAAACGGCGCTTTGATATTTACAACCATTTCATGGGGCATTTTTGCCAATTCACGTCTGATAATATCCGCCACCTCCGAAGAAACGTCTTCCACTTTTTTGCATTGCTGGCAAAGCCGAGGAATTAAACGCTGTCCCACCATTAAATTCAATGAAGACGGCAAAAGAAAAGGTTCCACTTTCATATCAATAAGACGCGGCACAACGCCAACGGCATTATTAGTATGAAGAGTTGAAAGCACGATATGGCCGGTTAAAGCAGAATGTATCGCCAAAGCCGCGGTTTCATTATCGCGAATTTCACCCACCATAATCACATCGGGGTCCTGACGGAGAATCTGGCGAAGTCCGGAAGCGAAATCATATCCGATTTCCGGTTTTACCTGCGACTGATTTAATCCGTCCATAAAATATTCAACCGGATCTTCCAAACTCACGATATTAATATCATCTTTGTTTAACGCCTGCATTACGGCATAAAGAGTGGTTGTTTTTCCTGAACCGGTCGGACCGGTTATTAAAATCATTCCATATGGCTTGTCAATCGCTTTTTTAACCAATTCAAAATTCTTGCCAATTAATCCTAATTCTTCCAACCCCTTTAAGCCGGTTGTCGGATCAAGAACGCGAATTGCCGTTTTTTCTCCAACTGGAGTCGGAAAAGTGGCAACCCTAAAATCAATATCTCTTCCGAAAATAACTGCCCGAAAACGACCGTCCTGAGGAATTCTATTTTCGTCAATTTTTAAACTGGAAAGAACTTTAACGCGGGAAACTATCGGCTGATGAAGTTCTAACGGTATTGATGAAACTTCTTGAAGTTCGCCGTTAACCCTAAATCTTATTCTTAATCTATTCCTCTGAGGTTCAATATGAATATCGGAAGCTTTTTGCCAAACCGCTTCTTTTAAAGTTGTTGCCACTATTTTAATAATTGGCGCGTCTTCGGAACCGGCGCCGGCCGTTTCTTCCAAACGAACCGCTTGGCTGTATCCCTTACCCTCAATTTTTAAAGATTTTATGGCGGCGTCAATTTCGCTTCTATACGGAGAATAACGCCTCAAAACCGATTCCCAAACGGAAGGAGCGATTAAATAAACCCCTAAATTGATGCGTGACTGTTTGGCGATAAATTTTAGAGCGTCTTGGGCATTAGAATCATCCGGATTCAGCATACCGACAACCAACATTTCTCCGGTTTTATCGATAGGAACTATTTTATAATTCCTTACCGCTTCTTCGGAAACCAATTTTAAAGTTTCATCGCTTATTTCTTCAGCTTTAATTTTTTTGTACGGCACGCCCAAAAGGCGGCTTTTAACATCCGCTAATTTTTCTTCATCAACAAGGCGACGTTCATAAATTAAATCCTCCGCGCTTCTTCTTATAAGCGCGGCTTCCTGTAAAAGCTTTTTGGAAACATTTTCACTGATTAAATTTTGTTTAACCAGTTCCTGAAGTAAAATTTTATTTTCCAT
>JBBTVF010000057.1:1602-4502 GCA_038063335.1 Patescibacteria group bacterium | reverse complement strand
ATTATTTAAACGGATTAGAGTTAAAAGTCGGTTCCGGAATTATGGGCGTCACTTTGGGAGATAAATTTCTCAAAGTCGGGTTATCAAGAATTTCAGCGGGGTTAAATTTTATTTGTTCCACTTGTTCAAGAACTTTCAAACGGTGAGGAATAATAATTTCAATTGACGCCGGATTAATAAAAAATAAATAATAAACCGTTACGAATAAAATTCCGGCAATGACAATAACGCTTAATAAAGCAAACCAATTAATTCTCTTTTTTTCTTCTTCTATTAAAATAGCCATAAATAGTTAAAAGTTATAAAGTTAAAAGTTATAAAGTCCGACTTTATAAACCTTATAACTTTAAGAACTTTATGAACTTATATCTACTCCGCCTGATAATAAGTATCTATCATTAATGTGTATAAAATCCCTCCGCTTCCGCCTCTTTGCCTCTCAATTCTTAAACTCATCAAATCGGAAATCATTATATTACTCTCCATGTCTCTTAAAAACATCTTAAAATCTTCATAACTGCCGGATAATTTTGCTTCCATTCTCAGCGTGCCTATCCCTTTCACCGTGCCAATGCCGGGCTTTATCGCTAATTGCCTGGTGGTAAACGATAAAAGATTTGATTTATTTTTTTGAGCTATGCCCGATATTTGGCTTGCGGCATAAGCCGCGTCAATCTTTGAAGGAAGAATCATTGATAATTGGTTTTCCAAATCTCCGAGATTTTGATATTGCGCGAATATTTCCTGAAATTTTTTATTAAAAGATTCGTAATTATTGTAAGTTTGGCTTAATGTGGCGGCCCTGTCTCTCATTACCGATATTTCTTTATATTCCGGCTTAATCAAAGAAGTATAAACAAAAACCGAAACGATTAATAAAATAATCGCCACCAATATGCTTAACATTCTTTTAGTTGACGGTTTCATTATTGTGGTGTTGATGTTGCTTCGTTAATTGTCGGCTCGCCGGTTCTGATTATTTGTTGTTTGATAAATTGCGGGTCTAAAATCAATTTAACGCTAAACCTCACTTCCTTTGACTGTTCTTGCGCGCTTGAATTTTCAAGCTGTGTTGTTTTTACTTCCGGCGATTGCTTATAAAGAGCCAATTCTTTTATTAAATCATTATAACTGGGAGCCGTTCCTTCTATTTTTATTTCCATTTCGGCGGCGCTAAATTTGAAATCAGAATAATTTATTTGCGGATAAGTGCTTCTTTCAATAAAATCAAAAACCTGTGAAAAAGTTTTATGCTTGGAAAGCAGACTTTGTATATTCGTCATTTGTGAAAAAAAAGTGATTATTTGTTTCTGCTGAGTCTCATCCACTGATTGATTTAAAACTGATATTTTTTGGTCAAGACTTCTTGTTTTTGATTTAAGATACGGTCCGTATCCAAACACCATTCCGAAATATATCAAAACGGTAAAGATAAAAACAGTGAACGTTAAAATAAGAACGCGCCACGGAGTTTGCGCGGACAAATATTCTTTATTTTTAAATTGTCCCTCAAATGACGGCATAACTTTTATTTTAAACTTTAATTGCTAGTCCCACGGCAACCGCCAATTCAGAGCCAAGCTGTTTTGCCAATACTCCAATTTCCGGAGGGCAACTTAACGCTGACAACGAATCGCCGATTGAAACAGGCGCGCCCATTTGTTTCGTAAAATATTCATCAATGCCCGATAAATTTGCTCCGCCCCCTGCCAAAAAAATCTTTTCAATCTTTTTTTCCTGCTCTCTTTCAAACTTATTTTTCGCCCTTATACTTTCTCCAATTATAGCATCAAGATAAGGCAAGGGCAATGTGGATAACTCGTACTCAGCCTGTCCGGCCTTTAATCCTTTTTGTTTTTTAAGATTTTCAGCGCGCCTTACATTAACTCCCAAACCATTAGCTATGGCGGTTGTTAAAGACGCGCCGCCGATATCGCTAGATACGTTTAATTTTAAAAATCCCTGATCAATAACCGCAATATTGGTTGAAAGAGCACCGATGTCAATTATTAAAGTCGGGTCTAAACTGCTACCAACTAAAGCCCGCGTTAAGCTTAAACTTTCAATTTCCAGCGCTTTTAATCTCAAACCGGCCATTTTAAAAATATTTTGATATCTTTTTATAATTTCCTTGGGGATGGAAATTAAAAGAATCTGTTGTTTTATCCCCCCTTCCGTTTCTTTATCGCCTACTTTTAGCCAATCAATGGCGACTTCCGAGACCGGCAACGGAATATGCTGTTTTATTTGAAACGCCATCGCTTTGGCGACATCGGCTTCCGGCATCTGCGGCATTTCCAACAAAGTGATAAAAACCGAAAAAACAGGAATGGAAGCGATTGCTTCACGGGCATTAAACCCCGACTCTTTTATAAGAATTTTTAAAAGCTCGGCTGTTTCTTTTTCAACAATTTTAAGAGCGCTGCTTTGAATGGCGCTGTTAGGACGGTCTAAATGAGTATTGCTTCTTAAAATTCCGTAATTAATAAGTTTCGGCAAAGTTGAAGTTTTTCTAACTTCAACTATTTTTATTGAAGCGGTTCCGATATCAACGCCAAGAACCGGTCCTATGCCAAGATATGATTTTATAAAATCAAACATAATGTTATTATTATAATCGTGAAACTTTTTTTAATCAAATGTAAAAATTTTGTTTTAGATATTTTATTTCCGCCGCTCTGCCTTAATTGCCGCCGACATCTCAACGCGCGGACGAACACGGACTCAACACAGACAAACACGGAAAATTATATTTGTAAAAATTGCCTTAATTCAATTCAATTAAATTCTTCCCTTTTTTGTCCCGTTTGCCGCCTAAGACTCGCTGACAATAAAAAAATTTGCAGTCATACTAAATATCTACTCGGAGCGGCCGGAAATTACGATGATCCGGTTATCCG
>JBBTVF010000057.1:0-1502 GCA_038063335.1 Patescibacteria group bacterium | reverse complement strand
GTTCCCATTCCCTTACATCCCAGCCGCGAAAGACAACGCGGATTTAATCAATCAAAACTCTTAGCTGAATATATCGCTCAAAATCTGAATTTAAATTTAATAGACGCATTAAAAAGAATTAAAAACACCAAACCTCAAGCGCAATGCAAAAATAACGAATCAAGAACGGAAAATATAAAAAATTGTTTTAAAATCAAAGAATCAGCGATTGAATCAATTAAAAATAAAAATGTCTTGCTGATTGACGACGTTTTCACGACTGGCTCCACTATAAACGAAGCCGTTCAAATTCTTAAACAAAACGGAGTACGAAAAATAATCGCGCTGGTGGTGGCGAAAGCGTAGATTTTTCTATGTATAGATTTATTGACAAAATGTATAGATTTGCTATTATTCTTGAATAAAATGAAAAATAAAGATTTAATATCAATAAGTGAAGCAGCAAAAATATTAAACGTTTCTATAATGACGCTCAGGCGATGGGATAAAGCCGGACGCCTTTTGCCAATTAGAAAACAGCCGAAAGGACACCGCTATTACAGAAAAAAAGACATAGAATTTTTCTTGAGCGATTTATTCCAAATGGCGCGCGATTGGACAATCACGAATAAAAATTTTCCGGAAGAATTTTATTGTCAAAATAGCGCGGTTTTTCAAACGCGCTTGGTGAAAATGGAAAACTTAATGATGCAAAATAAAAAAACAAAAGATATTTTCTCATTAATTGTGTCTGTGGCCGGCGAAATCGGCAATAATTCTTTCGACCATAACTTAGGACAATGGCCGGATACGGCAGGAATATTCTTTGGCTATAATTTAAATAAAAAGCAAATAGCCTTGGCTGACCGAGGATTGGGAATTTTAAAAACTCTAAAAAGAATAAGGCCTGATTTAAAAAATCACGCGCAGGCGCTAAAAGTGGCGTTTACGGAGATAATTTCCGGACGCGCTCCGGAAAACAGAGGAAACGGATTAAAATTTGTCAGAAAAGTTATTTCCCGAAATCCGATTAATTTATTTTTTCAAACCGGTAACGCTCAACTCCAATTAAACGAAATGACGTCTGATTTAAAAATAACGGATTCAAAGGATAATTTCCATGGCTGTCTTACTTTAATTTCTTATTAACAATTATTATTAAATATTATGATTATAGAATTAAAAAAAATCGGCACAACGCTTATCTCTCGCCAAACCGGAAAAGAGGCATTTTTGGCAATCCAGCCAGTTTTAAAGAACTCAAAAAGAGGCGAAATAATTGAAGTTGATTTTAAGGGCGTATTAACTTTTTCTCCTTCATGGGGAGATGAATTTTTAACACCTTTATTAAATAAATACGGAAAAAAATTAATTTTAAAAAATACAAATAATCCTTCAGTAAAAATCACTTTGGAAATATTACAGGAATCTCTTAATAAAAAATTCGATATTGAAAAATAATCGCGCTAGTGGCGGCGAAAGCGTAAAAAAACAGGGTTTAACTTGAAAGTCAAACCCTGTTG
>JBBTVF010000056.1:8246-9840 GCA_038063335.1 Patescibacteria group bacterium | reverse complement strand
GCTGATTTCTTCCAAAGAAACACCCTTTATTTCCGCCAATTTTTTAGCGGTTTCTATTATATAAGCCGGCTCATTTCTTTTCCCGCGATAAGACAATGGCGCCACATAAGGCGCGTCCGTTTCCAATAAAATCCTGCCCAAAGGGATATATTTTATTATTTCGTCAAAATCCCTGTTAAAAGTAATTAAGCCGTTAAAAGTAAAATAAAACTCCCTGCCTGCCGGCAGGCAGGCCATTTCCAAAAGTTGTTTCGCATCTTCAAGGGTGCCGGTAAAAAAATGCAAAATATGATGCGAATCCGCGAATATATGCGAATGCCGCGAATCTTTTAGTATTTTAATTAAATCGTCAAAAGCGTCGCGGCAATGAATCATTAAGGGCTTTTGGACTTCTTTTGCCAACTCTATGTGCTTAATAAAAACCTCTTTTTGTTTTTCTTTATAACTTTTAACTTTTAACTTTTCACTCGCTTGATTGCGATAGTAATCAAGCCCGCATTCTCCTATCGCCACAACCTCTTTTTCTTGAGCCATTTTTTTAAAAAATTCATAATCAAATTCTTTAATATAATGCGGATGGCAACCGACTGCCGCCCACATTTTATTCGGATATTTTTTTGCCAATTCAACGGCTTTCAAAGAACTATTTTTATCCGCGCCAACATTAACAACGCCAATATCAGCATCAAAAATTCTCTTAATAACTTCTTCTCTGTCTTTATTAAAATCGGGAAATTGAATATGTGTATGGCTATCAAAAAGTTTAAACATTTTTCCCATTTCTTTTCCGCGCTGCCCAATCTTCTATAAATTCTTGAATTATAACCGCTGATGGCACCGCTAAAATCAATCCAATAAAACCTCCGAGCTGAGAGCCGGCAAGCAAAGAGATAACGACGACGACCGGATGAAGGCCGGTGGTTTTACGCATCACTACTGGAACCAATAAATGGCTTTCCATTTGCTGAATCACCGCGAAAAGAATAATCACGGAAATTCCAAGCGTCCAAGAATCGGAAATTGCCACCAGAAAAGCCAAGACGCCTGTAAATACGGGACCAACTATCGGCACCATTTCCAAAAGTCCGGCCATAATTCCCAAAACCAAACTGAAATCAACGTCTAATATTAAAAGCCCTATAAAAGTCGCTATGCCAACCACCAAACTTAAAAGCATTTGACCTTGAAGCCATAATCCCATTTTTCGCCTTACGCGCAAATAAATATCCACAGCATATTCTTCCCACGCTAAAGGCAAAACCGCTCTTAAAAATTTTTCCACTCCATCGCGATTGATTGACAAATAAAATGAAAGAATGAAAACAGAAATCATAAAAACAACTCCTCCAAATATGGAAGAAACCAAGTCAAAGAAAGACGCGCTGCCGGCGAATAAAGCGTCTGCCAAAGAGCCGAAATTTCTTTCAAAATTCCTGACTAATTCTTTCGGCGCGCCGAAAGACCATAAAGCCGATGCCGATGATTTTTCCATTTTTGTGAACGCAGTACTAAATTCGGAAATCGCCGCCGGCACGATTATATATAAAAGAAAAGCCAATAAACCCAAGACAAAAATAAAAGTAATCAACGCTCC
>JBBTVF010000056.1:2482-8146 GCA_038063335.1 Patescibacteria group bacterium | reverse complement strand
ACCGATAATCGCCAAATTCAATTTGTTGTTTTGAAAAATATCTTGCGCCACAGCCATAATTTCTTCGGCTTTAATCGCCTGAATTTTTTTAACCAATTCTGACGGAGTAATAATTCTTTTCGCGATAATTTCCTGACCGCCGTAAAATCCCGCCAAAGTATCGGATGTTTCCAGTCCTAATATTAAATGTCCGACAAGATGGTCTTTAACCCGTTGAAGTTCTTTATCCCCAACCATTTTTTTGGCTAATTTTTTAAACTCATCAAGTATCGTTTCAATCACTTGATTTATTTTACTATGGTCAACTCCGGCCGCGGCCGCCAAAAAACCGTGGTCGCTCAATAAATCAGCGTCAGCCCGGACATAATAAGCCGCTCCCATTTCTTCCCTGATTTTTTGTGAAAGCCGCGAACTCATTCCCCCGCCCAAAATATCCGCCAAAACTTCTAAAGCATATTTTCGCTTGTCAAAAATATCAAAAGCTCTGACGCCCAACACTAAATGTGTTTGGTCTGTTTTTTTATGCTTTAATAAAATTTCCGGACGTTCCTGATGCTCAAATGTTTTAATTTTTGAAGTTTTTTCTCCGATTTTAATTTTGGAAAAAGTTTTTTCAATCTCATCAATAACTTTTTTCTCGTTGAATTTTCCGGCAACCACCACGATAGTTGACTGCGCCAAATAATGCTCTCCGCGATATTTCAAAAAATCTTCCTGTTTCAAATTTTTTATCACTTCTTTTCTGCCAAGCACATCCCAACCAGCTGGCTGGTCGCCATAAAGCAATGAAGTGAATAATTCTTGAACTCTGCGCATCGGCAAATCCTCGTACATACTAATTTCTTCAATAATTACATTACGCTCTTTATCAATTTCTTGACGGTTAAAAACTTGATTAAGATAAATATCGGAAACAACATCTAAAATAACGTTAAAATTTTCCGGCCGCGCCTTGGCATAATAACCAGTATATTCCTGGCCGGTAAAAGCGTTATAACTGGCGCCAATGCTGTCCAATTCCGAAGTAATATCAATCGCCCGCTTTCTTTTTTTTGTTCCCTTAAAGCACATATGCTCCAAAAAATGGGAAATGCCGTTGATTTCTTTGGTTTCGTATTTTGAACCGGCCTCAACTAAAATCAAAAAAGTAGTCGCTAAACTGTCCTGCTTCGGCGCAGTGATAATTCGCAAGCCGTTTTTTAAAGTGATTTTATTAAAATTTTCCATTTAACCAATTTTTCAATTCGCTGATTTTTATTCTTTCTTGTTTCATTGTGTCACGGTCGCGGACAGTAACGGCATCGTCTTTTAATGTGTCAAAATCAATGGTAATGCAATACGGCGTGCCAATTTCGTCCTGGGAATAATAACGCTTTCCGATATTGCCGCGATCATCCCACACAACCATTAAATCTTTTTTTAAATCATTGTAAATTCCTCTCGCCTTTTCAACCAATTCCGGTTTATTTTTTAACAAAGGAAAAACAGCGGCCTTATACGGAGCAAGTTTTGGATTTAGTTTTAAAAATATTCTGTCTTTTTCCTCTCTATAAGCGTCTATCAAAAAGAATAATGTCGCCCTATCAACTCCGCCGGATGTTTCAATAACCCAAGGAATGTATTTTTCTTTAGTTTCTTCATCAAAATAAGACATATCTTGTCTGGAAAATTTTTGATGTTGCGATAAGTCCCAATCGCCCCGATGATGTATGCCTTCGCATTCTTTCCAACCAAATGGCGCATTATATTCAATATCCCAAGCCGCTTTCGCGTAATGAGCTAATTCATCCTTAGCGTGTTCCCTGAATCTTAAATTATCGGGGTTAATGCCCAATGATTTATACCAATCCATACGGAAATTTTTCCAAAATTCATAAAGCTTCATTGATTCTTTCTCATTCGGCTTAACATAATATTGAAGCTCCATTTGTTCAAATTCAATTGACCTGTAAGTAAAATTGCCCGGCGTAATTTCATTCCGAAAGGCCTTGCCAATTTGAGCTATACCAAAAGGAATTTTAAGACGCGAACTGTTTAAAACATTTTTAAAATTAGCGTGAACTCCCTGCGTTATTTCTCCCCGCAAATATACTGTGTCTTTGTTCCCTTCAACCACGCCCAATTTCGCCTCAACCAATAAATTAAATTTCTTTTCTTCAGTCCAATCTGTTTTTTCTTTTTTTTCTTTGTGAAATTTTTCATGTTCGGCTATAACATCCTTCTGGTCAGCCCTAAATCTCTGGTGACAAGTTTTACATTCAATTAAAGGGTCGTTAAAACCAGCAACGTGGCCGGATGCTTCCCAAACTTTCGGATTCATTATTATAGAAGCGTTTATGCCAACAACATCGTCTCTATTTTTAACCATCGCCTTCCACCATTCCTGTTTAATATTAAATTTAAGTTCAGAACCGAGCGGGCCGTAATCCCAAGTACCCCTTAATCCTCCATAAATCTCCGAGCCGGGATAAATAAAACCCCGCCTTTTGCACAATGAAACAATTTTATCCAAATTATTCATAATATATTTATACGGCAACGCAAAATTATTTCTTCAACCCGCTCACAGATTTATTTCAGAAAATTGTTTTGAAGAACATCCCGCAGGCGCGCTGGGCTTGGTTCCCGCCTCCGCCAACTGGCGGAGGCGGGACCAGCGCGCCGAGGGGGAAGAAAATTTTGCCGCTGGAGCAAAATTATTCTGTTTCTGAAAGGCAATTTTCTGAAACAAATCTTGCGCTTCCGTTTAGGTTTCAGAAAGAATTTTGCGTTGCCTTTTAAATTACCACTTCCAGTATTGATTCTATTTTCACTTCGCCGGTTGTGCTATTAACGTTCACGACCGCTTCAATTTTCCGCCTCTTTACGAGAGCCGAGCCGATTGAAGTGATTTTATGCTTGCCGGTTCCGGCGCAACTGTCTTTACAAACCACAACATTGGTACTGCGGCTACCGACTGCCAAATCATAACCGGAAGACGTAAAATTTTTATTCCGAATAATTTTTATTATTGCGTCTTGAACTCCCGCCTCCGCCGCCGCTAAAGCTTCGGCGGACATTTTCACGCCGAAACCACTTTGGCTTAAATAATAAGAAATAAAAGCTCCGGCAATGCCGATTTCAACAATAATGCCTCCGATAAAAAGCATTGCCGGTAAAGCCGCGGTTCCTTTATTGTTTATTTTCATTAATGGTTGAAGTTGATTGAACCGGAATCATTTGAACCGACGGCTGACTGGCGGACTCCTGAGAAGATGCCATTGGCTGGAGATTTTTAATAAAATTGATAATTTGGCTGTCGTCTTTTAATTTTGTTTTCCAGACGATATTATCTTTATTGATATAAATTTTATCTTCCGGCCCCCAAAAAGCATTACTGAATTTTGAAACGCTAAACGGATTTTGCTGGTTTTGTTCGTTTCTCTGTAAAAGATAAGCGTCCGATAAAGACAATTTCGAGAAATAATTCAATTTGCCGAAATAAAGGTCGCCGGTATCCAAATAAACCGCCCAATAATTCCTGTTAAAACCGACTTTTTGCCAATAAATTATAGCCGATAGCGCCATCGCTAAAATTATAATAATCGCCAATAAAATTTTATTGCTTTTGCTTATTTTATTTATCATATTTAAACTTTTAAACTTTATTTTCTCAACCATTTTAATTATATCAATCCATCGAATTTTGACAACTATGGGGAAATAATCATCATTTTTTCGCCTATTTTTTTATAATTGAATTTGGCGCGCAATTCCTTTTCCAAATTTTCCGGGTTGGAATAATATTCAATTTCTGATTTGATTTTCTCGTTTTCCACGACAAGATTTTCCGATTTTTCCGTTAAACTACGAAATTCCCTTCGCAATTGATTACGTTCTTTAAAAATAAAATAAACTTGAGCCAATAAAAACAATAAGATTATTATTAAAATAACGGCAATTAAAATCTTCATTTATTTTTTTTAAAAAAATGGCTCCAAATAAACCACATCCCGCTAATTATAATTATAGCGACAATTAAATAATCAAATTTTCTGAAATAAATATGCAAAATTCCCCAGTTTTTACCGAGCGTAAAACCAAGATAGGCTAAAAATCCAGACCAGATAAACGAACCGGTGAAAGTGAGCCATGAAAACCGCCAGAGTGATTTTGTTTTAATAATTCCCAACGGAAAAGAAATAAAAGTGCGAATAACCGGCAAAATACGACTGATAAAAATCGCCCAATCGCCCCATTTATCAAGCCACTTTTGCGCTTGCTCAACTTTCGCGCTAATTCCATGATTATTCCAATGCAAAACATTGTGACGGATTAAATAACCAAGCCAATAAGAAAATAAAGAACCTATTAAATTACCCAAAGCGCCGATAAAAACAACCAATAAAAAATTAAAATTCCCTCTAGCCGCTAAAAATCCGGAAAACGGCATAATAACTTCCGAAGGAATGGGAATATTCGCGGATTCCAAAGCCATCAAAAAAAACACTCCCCAATATCCTCCTAATTCAATAATTCTTAACGCAAAATTTGAAATTATTTCTAAAATTAAAGTTATCATCTAAGAAATCTTGCGGCTTCATCGGGGTCAACTGTCGTAATTTCTATTCCCGTCCCCTGTTCAAAACCGGCCGAAATATTGAACTTCGGCAAAATTTCAACATGCCAATGATAATGCTTGTATTTGTTTTTATCCCGCAAAGGAGAGGTATGGATAAAAAAATTATAATCCGGGTCATGAAGCCGATTCTCCATTTTTTGCAGAGCTTTTTGTAAAGCCGAGACAACATCCCGCATAATTGCCGAGGGCGTATCTTCAAAATAAGAAAAATGTTTTTTAGGGAAAACCCTAAGTTCAAAAGGTTCGCGCATGACAAACGGCGCCAAAACAACCGCCGATTTATTTTCATAAACAATTCTCTTTTTTTCTTTCAATTCCCAGTCAAGCATCACGCAATGCACGCATTTTTTATGCTTTTTATAATAAGAATTTGAGCCCTCAAGGGAATGCTCAACGTCCGGCGGAACAATCGGCAAAGCGATTATCTGATAATGCGGATGATAAATGGAAGCTCCGGCTCTCTGCCCCCAATTATGAAAAATTGAAACATACGCCAAGCAATAATCGTTCGCTAAAATTTTATAATAATCAACGAATGCCTTAAAAACCAAATTTGCGTTTTGCTTGGAAAGTTTCGGGAAATTTTTGCAATGGTCGCGCGTAATAACCAAATTGTGATGCCCTATGCCGTCCATTACCGAATAGGGGCCTCTTTTTTCCGGACTGGCGCAAACGTTAATATGAGTAAATGCCGGATATTTATTTTCAACCACTACCACTTCCCAATCTCTGGAATTTTGAAATTTCAATATCGGCGGATGATGGCCGCTTTTTTGCAAATTTTCAAAAGGACAATCTTTAATAGGCGCCTTAATGCGCTTCATCTTATGTAATTTAATCAATTGATCCGGCCGCCCAGAAGGGCGAGCCTCGCCTTCGGTGGGCCTTTTCGCCCTGCTGGGAGCGATAACAATCCAATCGCCGGAAACAATATCTTGTCTTAATTCGGAATTCATATAATAAATTTTAAATTTAAAATTATTTTTGTATTCTATTATAATAATACCATTCCAAAACGTCTTTTGCCACCGGAACTGCGTTTA
>JBBTVF010000056.1:0-2382 GCA_038063335.1 Patescibacteria group bacterium | reverse complement strand
ATTCTATTATAATAATACCATTCCAAAACGTCTTTTGCCACCGGAACTGCGTTTAAACTTCCTTCGCGGGCGTTTTCCACCAGAACTAAAATTGCTATTTTCGGATTATCCGCGGGCGCGTATCCGACAAACGAAGCGTTTATTTTCGTATTGCCTTGAATTTGCGCCGAGCCGG
This sequence comes from Patescibacteria group bacterium, assembly GCA_038063335.1. GTDB lineage: Bacteria > Patescibacteriota > Minisyncoccia > UBA6257 > UBA9933 > JAJYWO01. The sequence continues at coordinate 2,207 of JBBTVF010000056.1, read as the reverse complement.
TTTTGGCGGCGATTTTAAACGGCAAACCGCTTAAAAGATTAGCTGTGCCATACGACTTTGAAACCGTATCAATCATGCCTTTCTGAATTTCTTTAATATAATCCGCCAATTCCGGATAATTTCTTAAAACTTCCGGCTGGGAAATTTCTTTAACGGTTGGTTTGTAAAATTTTCCGTTATTGGCAATGGCGGCAATATAATTTAAGAGGCTGAGCGGCGTAATCAGCAAATCGCCTTGGCCGATGCTTATGTTATAAGTATCCCCCAGTCGCCAGGGTTCGCCCGTGTTTTTTTCCTTTTTTTCAATATCCGGCAAAAATCCGTTCGTCTCCGCCAATAAATCAATTCCGGTTTTTTCGTCAAATCCGAATTTTTTCCAATATTCTCTTAATCTCGAAATGCCGAGTCCCCGCAGTAGATGCTCCGCATCACTACGGGGCAAGCCTTTTATTATTTCAAATTCGTTATAAGGCAGGCCCCCGCCAAGCGCATAAAAATAAACATTGGAAGAACGGGCAAGCGCGGAATACAAATCAACCCAGCCGTGCGGCTTCCAATCAACAAAACGGCTTGGTTTGTCGGGAAAATAAGGGTTGGGAATCTCTATATACCCACGCGAATAAATTTCCGTTTTTGGACTGATAATACCTTCTTTTAAAGCCGCCAACGCCACGAGCGGCTTAATCGTTGAGCCGGGGGCGTAAACTCCGGAAATCGCCCGGTTTAAAAAAGGCATTTGGGGATTATTAAGGTCGTTTTTGGTAATTTCATTCGCGTCAAAACTCGGAATGCTTACGAGCGCCAGCACTTCGCCGGTTTTTGGGTTCAAAGCGATGCCGACTCCGGCATCGGCGTCAATGCTGTTTATTTTTTCTTTCAAACGATTATAAAAATAAATCTGAAAATCTTTGTCAATGGCGGTTTTAATGTCCAATCCCCGAGACGGCGCCGTTAAAAATTTGCTGTCAATTATTTCGCCCTTGGCATTACGATAATAAATTATCTGTCCCTCAATTCCGCGCAATTCTTTGTCATAATATCCTTCTAAGCCGCTTTTCCCGACAATATCGTTTAAATCAAGAACTGGATTATTTTTAATATCGTTATCGCCAACCGCTCCGACATATCCCAATATGTGGGAAAAAATCCGAGATTCAAAATATTCTCTTTTAAATTCTTCTTTAACGATAACCGGCTTTAAATTAAGATTTTTAATTTGCTCAGCTTGTTCTTTCGTAATATTAGTCGGCAATGTTATAAAATCCTGTTTTTCCAAATCAACCAATTCAACCGATTCCTCCATATCCGCGATTTCAATTCCCAAAATTTTATGGAGCTCTTTAAAAACTTTTTCACGAATTCCGGGCTTCATTAATTCAACAAATTTTAAATCAATTTTGTATGTTGGATTATTTTTCACCAGCGGCTTGCCGAAACGGTCAAAAATTATTCCTCTTTCGGCCGCCAAAGAAATTATTTGACCGGCGTTCGCCAAAGCCCGTTCTTTATAAAAATCACCTTTCCAAATTCCCAAAAAAGAAACGCGTAAAAAAACAACGGCCGCGATAATAACAACCGCAAAACTTATAATCTTAAAAATTTTTTCCGAAAGCGGCATCTCTACGAGATCCAATCCTTTTGCCAAATCATCAAGCACCGCTTCTTCCAAAAAAAAATCTTTTTTCATTTTAAAGCGAAATATCCAACGGCTTTAAGGGAGAATTAAAAAGATGGAAATGAGCTTCGGGATTTTCCGCCGCAATGCCAGCCCCTCGCGCAACGCAAGTCAGCGGGTCGTCTATAGTCATAGTTTTAACGCCAATTTCCTCTTCAATTAAGCGATCCATGCCCTTAAGCAAACTTCCGCCGCCGCAAATATAAATTCCTCTTTTTAAAATATCGCCGACAAGTTCAGGCGGAGTTTTTTCAATCGCTTCTTTTATCGCCTCAATAATCAAAGCTAAAGAATGATGAATAGCCACTCTAATGTGATGATTCTTGACAACCACTTCCTTGGGCAAACCGCTTGAAACGTCGCGCCCCCTGATTGCCGTTTCTAATTTCTCGTCAAGGGGAACGGCTGAACCAATTGATATTTTCAACTCTTCGGCTGTCGGTTCGCCGATTAACAATTTAAATTCTTCTCTTACAAAATTAATAATATCGTTATTTAATTTATCGCCAGCGATTTTTAAACTTTTTGCCGT
>JBBTVF010000055.1:0-1083 GCA_038063335.1 Patescibacteria group bacterium | reverse complement strand
TTTTGATAATTTTTTTATCCCACTGATACTTTTTATTTTTTTTGATTAAATAAGCAATATAATACCAACAGGAACCAGCCCATTGCGGCATTGTGTTTGTTTCTCTTTCGCCCCAATTTTTACATTTCGGGCATTTTGCGTTTACCCATTTTTTAATGTTTACAAGTGGCGACTCTCCCGTCCCGGAAGGTTCGTAATTTTCAACTTCGGGCAATTTCACCGGCAGATTATTTTCCGGAATCTGAATCCATCCCGGATTCAACAATTCACCTTTTGTAAAATCTCCTTTTTTATATTTTCCGCTTTTTATCTTTTCAGCGCACGCTTCGCAATAAATCAACGGGAATGGCTCTCCCCAATAACGCTGTCTGGCAAAAACCCAATCTCGCATCTTATAGTTTATTTTTTTCACGCCCAATTTATTTTTTTCCAACCATTTTGTCATTTCTTCACGAGCTTTTTCGGAATTCAAATCGGTAAATTGACCCGAGTTAATAAGATAGCCATCTTCCGTATATGCTTCTTCGCCATTTAACTTCCTAACCCAATCATCCATTTCGGCATGGCATAACGTATCATAATTAAGATTTTCTTTATCAATCCACATTAATTCATGCGAATTTCCCCATTCTTTATCAACCGGCGATTTTTCTTCATTCACAATATCAAACAAAACTCCCGTTGTATAAGCAACCCTATTTTCATCCTTGTGTTTTGCAAAATATTCAGCGCGAACCTCTCCGCCCAAGACTTTAATCAATTTAAGATTTTTATATCCAGTTTCTTCCTCCACCTCCCTCCTTGCCGCTTCCACTACGCCTTCATTTTCTTCGATACCACCCATAGGAAAAGTAATCCAATGAAATTTTTTAGACTTTAAACACAAAAATTTATTGTTTTGGGGATTTCTTACAATGGCATGAACATTTTTTCTTTCCGTTGTTTTTTTGCCGTCAATCGGAGGATTTTTTTTATCAACCCTATTTGGTATAACAACTTCTTTAACGGGCAAATTATATTTTTTCGCGAATTCCCAATCTCGTTCATCATGCGCCGGAACCGCCATCACCGCGCCCGTGCCAT
>JBBTVF010000054.1:0-1367 GCA_038063335.1 Patescibacteria group bacterium | reverse complement strand
CCTCCGCCACACTTTCAGGCAAGCCTATTTTTTTAGCCAGTTCACCCGTCACTCCTATTTTCTTTTTCCCCTCAACTCCTCCCACGAGTTCTTCCACTACGGTGGGCAATTCTTCTTCAGGAACAACATAAGGAGCGACACCCGCCGCTATTCTTCTACCAGTCGGAGATATGCCGGAAATTTCACCGGCTTGTTTTACAAATTCTTTTCCAAATTCTTTTGCCACTCCGCCGAAACTTCCAGCCTCTTCCGCTTCTAGGTTTGCCCTTTCCGCTTCAGCTAAGGCTTTTTGTATTCTTGGTGGCATATTTTGACCATATTTTTGAACAACACTTTTGAACAAATCTTTTCTTTCTTCTTTGGATGGAATATCCAAACCAATCGGTTTAGTTGTTTGAACACTTACCGGTTCTTTGCCTCCCAAAAATTCTTTTGCTGATATTGACATATTAATCAATTATAACTATTGTTCCGTCTGGTAAAATACGACCTTGTTGTCCTTTATTGTTGGTTATAATATCTCCCACGGTATAATTTTTATTTCCAATTTTTACTTTAGAATATCCGTAAATGCTTAATCCGTTTGCCACGCTTCTATTTTCAAGCCTTTCGTTCATTATTTTTTCAAAATCATTTATTTTTGATTGTGTATCTCTACCTAAAACAAACAATACCTCACCCACTCTTCCAGGAAGATAATCATTATAAAAAGCTTGTTCGTCTTCCGTAAGAGCCGCTCCAGTTTGCATTCTGGCGATGTCATCAACAATTGATTTTCTCACAGAAAGATATTCTCCTTGAGCTTCAGAACCGAAAATTTTACCAAGTGTTCCGCTAATCAAACCTTGAATTCTTGTTTCATCCAATTTTTTTAATCTTGCCGTTTTTTTAATTATGTCATAAAGAGCGGCAAAATCTTCTTGTTGGGGAGAAGAAAGTTTTACATCTTTAACTCCTGTTTTTGAATTTACTATTGTTCCTTCCGCTTTTGGCGATTCTTTCGCTTCTTTAGCAATAATGCCGAAAGTTCCTTTTGGCAAACCTATTGGTATTCTCCCAGTAGCCTCATATAAATCTTGATAACCCAGAAGCTCAATAGGGTCTTCCGCCAATCCTTTAGTTGCTAACTCTTTTTCAAGTTTTTTTATTTGTAATATTTGTTGTTTAATATCCAAAGCTCTTGTCGGGTCTTTCATATTCAAATATCCCTCAAAAGTTAAATCTTTCATTTCAGGGGCATTTTCTTTTAGTGCTATCCATTCGCCAACGCTTCCAGGCAGTGCCTTTTCCGCCATTTGCAGATTTTTAATTGAATTGGAAATTTCTTTTGTATTTGCCGTAATGCCAGAAATTCTGGCTTGTCTATA
>JBBTVF010000053.1:0-15417 GCA_038063335.1 Patescibacteria group bacterium | reverse complement strand
ATATTAAATTTTTACATTTTACTGAAAATTAGTATATAATTTCGGAATGAAAATTGCAATCTTGGGATTCGGACGCGAGGGCAAAGCGATTTTGAAATTCCTAAAAAAATCAGCGCAATATAAAGGCGCGAAAATTTCTATTTTAGACAAAAAAACAGACAAAAATTATCTGAAAAATCTCGCTGAATTTGACGTTATTTTCCGCTCGCCCGGAGTCCCCTACAACCTTCCGGAAATCCAAAACGCGATTAAACCTCGTAGTAGAGCAAGCTCACTACGGGGCAAGAAAGGCGTAAAATTTTCCAGCGCCACGAATTTATTTTTTCAAAACGCCAAAAAAATAGGTTGTAAAATCATCGGCATCACCGGTACAAAAGGAAAAGGCACGACATCAACTCTGCTTTATAAAATTTTAAAAGCCGCGAAAAAAGATGTTTATCTCGCCGGCAACATCGGCAAACCCGCGCTGGAAATTTTACCGAAACTCAAAAAAAATTCTATTGTCATTTTAGAACTTTCCAGCTTTCAATTACAGGACTTAAAACATTCTCCGGATATCGCTGTTGTTTTGAATATTTTTGAAGACCACTTAGACAGCCATAAAAATTTTAAAGAATACGCCGAATCGAAAGCCAACATCGCTAAATGGCAATCCGCCAGTCGGCGAAAATCCGATAAAATTTTTTACGACGCGAGCAATAAATGGAGCCGCTGGATTGCGCAAAAAAGCAAAGCTATAAAAATCCCGATTAATATTTCATTCTCTAATTCGCGCGAATGGTTCCATAAAATAAAATCTATTATAAAAACCCCGGGCGAGCATAATTTCAAAAACGCCCTAATAGCGGCAACTGTGGCAAAATCCCTAGGAATTCCTGAAAATATCATTTTAAAAACCGTTAAAAATTATCGCGGCATGGAGCACCGCTTAGAACTCGTTCATTCCAACATTCTCAAGAATGTCGGAATGAACTTTTATAATGATTCCGCTTCAACCAACCCCCATACAGCCGCGGCGGCAATTCGCGCTTTTCCTAATCAGCCAAAAATATTGATTTGCGGCGGCAAAGATAAAAATCTTGACTATATTCCCCTTGCCAAAGCATTAAAAAATTCCAATACAAAAATGATAATTTTATTCGGAGAAAACAAAAAGAAAATACATAAAGTAATTAGTAATCAGGGACTAGTAATCAAGAATGTTAAAAATTTAAAATCTGCAATCCAGTTCGCCTACAAAACCGCTAAATCCCTAGTTACTAGTTACCAATTACCGGTTACTATCCTATTTTCCCCCGCCGCCGCCAGTTTTGATATGTTTAAGGATTATAAAGATAGAGGAGAAAAATTTAAAAAAATTGTAAAGGGATTGAAATAAGCACCGATTAAATGATAATATATTTGACATTGCGGGTGTAGCTTAGCGGTCTAAAGCACTGCCCTGTCACGGCAGGGATCGCCGGTTCGAATCCGGTCACCCGCGCAATATTTATAAATTTTTCTCGTATAATTGTCCTATTCCTAAAATATCCGCTTCGCGAAAGGGCTTGCCGATAAGTTGAAAACCGACGGGCAATCCATTTGTCCGAGTCGGTATGGAAACCGCCGGCAATCCCGCTAAATTCACCGGAATAGTAAAAATATCTTCCAGATACATTTGCAACGGGTCGCTTGTTTTCTCGCCAATTTTAAAAGCCGGCGTCGGAGAAACCGGAGTTAAAATCACGTCAACTTCTTGAAACGCTTTATCAAAATCCTGTTTTATTAACTGCCGTACTTTTTGCGCCTTGGAATAATAAGCGTCATAATATCCGTGAGACAATACAAAAGTTCCTAAAATAATTCTCCGCTTTACTTCATCGCCAAAACCCAATCCCCTCTGCTTAAAATAAATATCTTTTAATGACATCTGACCCCTGACCCCTGACATCTGACTATAGCGGATACCGTCAAATCTCGCCAAATTCGCGCTCACTTCCGCCGGCATAATAATGTAATAACAGGACAACGCATATTTGGTATGCGGTAAACTGATTTCTTTAAATTCAAACCCTGATTTTTTTAAATTCTCAATCGTTTCTTGAACAGCTTTTTGCGTTTCTTTATTAAGCCCTTTAATAAAATATTCTTTCGGCAATCCGATTTTCAATTTTTTGATTTTTCCAAAATTCGGATTTATGAGCTCTTCACCATACTCAATGCCAACGCTCGTGGAATCAAATTCATCCTTACCGCTGATTTCTTTGAATAAAATCGCCGCGTCTTCCGCGGTTTTTGTTATTGGCCCGATTTGGTCCAAACTTGACGCCATGGCAATTAAACCATAACGAGAAACCGCGCCGTAAGTCGGCTTTAACCCGACAACGCCGCAAAAATTCGCGGGCTGGCGTATTGAACCCCCCGTGTCCGAACCCAAAGCCGCCATTGCCATATCGGCCGCTACTGCCGCCACCGAGCCGCCGGAAGAACCGCCAGGCACTCTTTCCAAATCACGAGGATTTTTCGTTTTTTGAAAAGCGGAATTTTCCGTTGAAGAACCCATGGCAAACTCATCCATATTGGTTTTGCCGAGAAAAATTGCGCCGGATTTTTTCAATTTTTTAATAACCGTGGCGTCATAACTCGCTTTATAATTTTCCAAAATTTTTGAAGCCGCTGTCGTTGTTTCGCCATTTATTAAAATATTATCTTTAATCGCCAAAGGCGCGCCGGCAAGAATGCTAAGCTTATTGCCATTATTTAATTCAATATCAACAATATTCGCCCGCGCCAAAGCCGCGTCTTCGTTTAATCGCAAATATGCGCCGATTTTTTTGTCTTTCTTTTTTACTAAATCAAAAAACGCTTTTGTAATTTCAAAAGCGGAAAATTGTTTATCAAACAAGCCCTGATGAAATTTTTTAATGGTTAAATTTGATAAATCCATATTATTCAAATACCGCTGGCACTTTTAAAAATCCGTTTTCTTTTTCCGGAAAAGCGTTTATTAAATCAATAGCCGCAGTTTCACTTTTGACCAATTCATCGTCGCGGAAAACATTCGTTAATTCCGCGGCGCCGGCCATCGGCTCGACTCCGGAAACATCAACTTCGTTTAATTCTTCGAAATGCCCGAGGACGGCGGACAAATCACTTAAAAGTTTTTCTTCTTTATCGGTACTGATTTCAATTCGTGCCAATTCCGCCAATTTTTCCAAAGTTTGTTTATCAATGATTTCTTCCATAAAATTTCTTATAATTTGGATTTTATATCATTTATATCTTTTTCAATATTTCCAATTTTTTCCTTCAAATCAAATAATATTTTCATTTGAGCGCGCTGCAAATCCAAATCAGCTTTAATTTCTTCTTCCTCTTTTTCCTCTATTTTCTTTTCCTGTTTAAGTCCGGAAAAAATAATATAATGGCCGATAAAAAAAGAAACAAAAAGTCCCGTCATTAAAAGCAAAATAAGGCTAATTATTATTGAAGTCCAAGAACCCAAACCCATATCATCCGCCACATGCCAAACTCCGCGCCAAAAAAGCACGATACCGACGCCGCCGACCAAAGCGTATAATATCGGATAATGGCTCAATCTCGCCCTCACCTTGTCTTCTAGTTTGTCAAAAAATTTGATTATTTTACACGTCATTTGATTTTAAATTTTATTTGAAATAATCTATTTTCATCGCTTTACGGACACGATTTAAAGTTTCAGATGCAGCTTCGCGAGCTTTCTGAGTCCCTTTTAAAATAATATTTTGGACTTCACCAAGATCTTTTTCATATTCTTTTCTGCGCTTGCGAATTGGTTCTAAAAATTCATTAAGCACTTCCACTAGTTTATTTTTAATTTCCACATCGCCGATTTTTCCTTTTTTATATTTTTCTTTCATTTCTTCAACCTCTTTTTTATTTGAATTAAACGCGTCATGATAAGTAAAAACAACATTCCCCTTAATATGGCCCGTGTCGGTAGCACGAATTCTTGTCGGGTCAGTGTACATTTTCATTACTTGTTTTTTCACAATTTCCGGCGAATCGGAAAGATTGATAACATTCCCCAATGATTTGCTCATTTTAGCTTTGCCGTCTACGCCGGGCAATCTGGAAAATTCAGAAAGCAATTCTTTCGGTTCAATTAAAGTTTTCCCGTATAATTTGTTAAATTTTCTGACAATTTCTCTTGTCTGTTCTATCATCGGCAATTGGTCTTCACCAACCGGCACAAAATCAGCGTTAAAAATAGCGATATCAGCCGCCTGACTTATGGGATACATAAAAAATCCGGCCGGCAAACTTTTTTCAAATCCTTTTTCTTTAATTTCCTGCCGCACTGTCGGATTTTGTTCAAGCCGCGACACCGTAACCAAATTAAGAAAATAAACCGTCAATTCCGCGATTTCCGACACCAATGATTGAATAAAAATCGTCGCTTTTTTCGGATCAATGCCAACGCTTAAATAATCAAGCGCCACTTCAATGACATTTTTTCTAACTTTCTCCGGATTTTCAAAATTATCAGTTAACGCTTGAACATCAGCAATTAAAATAAATTCGTCATATTTATCTTGAAGTTCAACTCTATTTTTCAGCGAACCGATATAATGCCCCAAATGAAGCGGTCCCGTCGGCCTATCCCCCGTTAGAATTCGTTTTTTTGTTTCATTTAAATTCTTCATATTTATCATAATAACAAATTTTTAATTTTATGCCAAATAGTCAACATTCTGTGCGATCGCATTGAATGTTAACTAAAAATTAATAAATAAAATTCAAATTTAAATAAATATCAAATTTAATTAGAATCAATAATTTCTTCTTTTGTCGCTTTAAAAAATTTCAGATATTGTAAAAGATTTGTGTCATTTAAATATTCAATGAATTTTTTTGGCAAAGGCGCAGGACCGAACCAAACACTTTTTTGTAATTGCATAAAACCAAGCGCCATTAAATCTCCTCTTAACCAATTTCTTTGTTTTTTTCTAATTTCCGGAATATCAAAAATGACTATCATATTGTTTTTTGTATTTTCAAGTTTAAGATGACCAAAATGAGGAATTTTAGAAGATATTTTTTCTTTTAAATAATTCTTTCCTTTTTCGGTAATTTTCCAAATCTCATTTTTATTTTCCACTAAACCGCGTTTTTTAAGTCGGGACAAGGTTGTTTTTAAAATTTTTTCTTTAACTTCTTTAATTTCTTTAATTTTTTGACCCTGAGTAAGAACTTGTTTTTTATAATAAGACGGCCAAGGATAAGTCGGCATCAATAATTTTTGACGCATTAATTTATACCCTCCAGAATAACTGGTTAAAATTACAAGTAAATCTTCAACTAAACTCATGTTTTTTACTTATTTTTTTATGTTTTAATAATAATTTTAAAACATCTCATAGTCAACATTCTGTGCGATCGCATTGAATGTTAACTATATAATTAAGTTAATTTTATAATTTTGAATTTCATAAAATTACTTTTCAACTAAATGTTTTCTATAATATTTTGGCTCAAGAATAAATATCCTTTTAATTTTTAAATATTTAAAAATTATATTGGGGCTAATAATTTTAATTTTTGGTTTACGTTTATCTATATTCTGCACCATATAAATATAATAATTTCTCTTATCTTTACCGAGTTTTTGTTTAAGTTTTATATATAAATTTATAGAATTAAGCATTTCTCCTATTTTCCCTTTTACTTCTATACATCTATATTGAGATTTATTTTTCTTATTTACTGAAAATACATCATAGCCAGAATTTTTATCAAAACTAATTTGCGCCTCCCATTCTCTGTTTCCTTCAAATTTAATAACTTCCCTAACGGCTTTTTCTCCTATAAATTTTGTCGCAATATTTTCTGTGGCATAAAATTATTTTACCATATTCAAAAAATCTTTTTCATCTAAAATTTTTACGCCTAATTCTTTAGCTTTTTCATATTTTGAACCGGGTTCGCTGCCAACGACGACATAATCGGTTTTTTTGCTGACGGATTCCGAAATATCACCGCCCAATCCGCGTATTTTTTCCTTGGCTTGGTCACGACTCATCAATCCTAAACTGCCCGTAAGAACAAAAGTTTTTCCGTTTAACTTCTGAACTTTTGAACTTTGAAACTTTAAAACTTCTATTATAATCCCGACTTTATCCAATTTTTCTAAAAATTTTATATTTCTCTCCTCGCAAAACCAATCATAAACGCTTTGCGCCACTTTCGGCCCGATATCCGGAATTTTCTGTAATTCATTAATAGATATATTTTGAAAGAATTTTAAAATATCATTAATTTTGATTTTTGATTTTTGATTTTTGATTTTCGCGATTACTTGCGCGGCAAGTAATCGCGATGTCTCTTCCCCAATATGCAAAATCCCCAAACTGTAAATAAATCGCGCCAAATAAATTTTTTTATGTTCGTTTATTTCACGAATTATATTTTGAGCCGATTTTTCACCAAACTGTTCAAGAACAGAAATGTCGCCTTCTTTGAGTTCGAAAATGTCAGCAGCGTCAGAAATCAAGCCTTCATCTAAAAACCTATCCAAAATTTTTCCGCCCAAACCGCGAATATCAAAAGCCGCCCGCGAAACAAAATGCCGCAGAAATCTGCTATTTTTAGCGCCGCATTTCGGATTTGAACACCGATAAATTACGCCTTCGGCGACTATTTTAGTATTATCAATCGGGCAACGCATCGGAATTTTAAAATCTTTTTCCTTGCCGGTTCGCAATTCTTTTAACACTCTCATAATTTGCGGAATCACGTCGCCGGCGCGGCTCACAATAACCGTATCCCCTATTTTTAATCCCAGCCGTTTTATCTGGTCAAAATTATGAAGCGTGGCATGGGTTATTTTTATACCGCTTAATCCAACCTCCCTTAAAATCGCCACTGGAGTCAAAGCGCCAGTTCTACCCACCTGTATTTTTATATCTTCAACAATCGTCGTCGCTTCTTTAGCGGAAAATTTATAAGCGATTGCCGCTCGCGGCGCCTTGCCGATAACGCCAGCTGTTTTAAAAATTTTATTATCGTTAATAATCGCCACAATGCCGTCAATCTCATACGGAAGTTTCTCGCGGTTTTTTTTCTCGCCCCAATAATTCCTGAATTTAAAAACTTCTTCAAGCGATTTTGCCGATTGATTATGCGAATTGATTTTAAAACCGAACGCTTTTAGCATTAAATGTTCTTCTTCATGGGTTTTCTGCCCCAAATCAGTCGCAATGCTGTATTGGAAAGAATCAAGCTTGCGGCCAGTGGTTATTTTAGAGTCAAGCTGGCGAACCGAACCGGCTGCCATATTGCGCGGATTAGCAAAAATTTTTCCATCTTTCTTTTGGGCGTCTTTATTCATTTTTTCAAAATCTTTCTTATTTATAAAAACCTCGCCCCTTACCACCAAGCGTGGTGGAATTTTCAATTCTAAATTTTTAACCTGCCCCGCATCGAACTTGTTCTGGCGCGGGGTTTCTAATTTCAATGGAATCGCTTCGATGGTTTTCAAATTTTGCGTAATGTCTTCGCCGATTTGTCCGTCGCCGCGCGTTGAACCTTGAATAAAAATGCCGTTTTCATAAACAAGTTCTACCGCTAAGCCGTCTATTTTAAGTTCGCAATAGAAATTAGTGGTTTGTAGTAAGTAGTCAGTAGTAAGGTTTAAATAATTTTCTATACGTTTCAACCAATCTCGCATATCCTGTTCGGAAAAAGCGTCATTAAAAGAAAGCATCGGCGTTTCACGCCGGACTTTTTTAAATCCTTTTAACGGTTTCCCAGCGACTCTTTGCGTGGGCGAATCCGGAGTGATAAATTCCGGATAACGCATTTCCAAATCAAATAATTCTTTTTTAAGAGAATCCAAAGCGGCGTCGGAAATTAAAGATTTGTCTAAAACATGATAAGCGTAACGATAGCGGTTTATTTCTTTTTTAAGTTTTTCAATGCGATTTTTAATTTCCCGCATATTAAAGGCGCGGAAATAGTATTTCCGGCATTTTGTTTAATTTAATGGATTCCAAAATTTTTTCCGATGTTTGCGGTAAAAAAGGCTTTAATATTAAAGCGATATTTTGAAGACCGGAAACAAGTTCAACTAAAATTTCTTTCGCCTTTTTTTCATCTGTTTTTATAAGTTTAAAGGGTTCTGTTTTTTGAATATATAAATCTGATTCGGAAATTTTTTTCCAAATCAAATCCATTGCTTTATTTAACTCAAAATTATCCATCAGCCCCGAATAAAAAACTTCGTTTTTATACGGGGTAAAATTTTTATTTTCTACTCTCAACTCTTCACTTTTTAAATGCTGTTCGCTCATTTTCATTATTCTTGCCGTTAAATTTCCCAGACCGTTCGCCAAATTAGCGTTGTACGCTTCCTTAAATTTTTCTTCGGTAATATCGCCGTCTTCAAAAGGTGTAATCTCGCGCAATAAATAATAACGCACCGCATCCACGCCATATTTTTTTACCAAATCAAACGGGTCAATAATATTACCAAGAGTCTTAGACATTCTTTTACTATTGGAAAAAATAAAACCATGGACAAAAAGAGTTTTAGGTAACGGCAATTTGGCCGATATCAGCATTGCCGGCCAAATCAAAGCGTGAAAGCGCAGAATGTCTTTACCGATAACATGCAAGTCAGCTGGCCAGAATTTTTTGAAATTTTCCTCATTATTGGAACCATAACCAAGCGCGGAAATATAATTAGCAAGCGCGTCGCACCAAACATACATCAACTGCGATTCATCATCAGGCACCGGCACTCCCCAGCCGGATAGTTTTTTCTTAGGTCGGGAAAAACTGATATCACTCACCCCTTCTTTTATTATTCCCAATATTTCATTTTTTTTGCTTTCCGGAAAAATTTTTAATTCGTCCAACTCTATTTTCTTTTTTATTTCATCGGCATAACGGGAAAGTTTGAAAAAATAATTTTCCTCTTCTATTTTTTCCGGCTCTTTAAAATGATAAGGGCATTTACCGTCAATTAAATCTTTTTCCGTCACATAAGCTTCGCAACCCACGCAATAATATCCACTGTATTTCCCTTTATATATGTCTCCCGCCTCAACAAGTTTTTTCCAAAGAGATTGCGCGCCGGGCCAATGGCGATTTTTATCAGAAGTGCGGATAAAATCATTATTGGAAATATCCAGCTTCTTTGTTAATTCCACGGATTTCCCGCTATTTTCATCAACAAAATCTTTTACGCTTTTGCCGGCATCCTGGCTAGAACGGACAATTTTTATTCCATGCTCGTCAACGCCGGTTAAAAAATAAACTTCTTTATTAAGAATTCTTTGATAACGGGCAATTGCGTCAGCCTGAACTTCTTCCAGCGCATGCCCCAAATGTGGAGAAGCATTCACATAATGAATGGATGTTGTAATATAAAATTTTTCCATAAAGATTATTTTATTATATAACACAATGGAATGTTTTACGATGAATTAAAGAATGGCCGAATTTGCGTAATGCCTTGATGTGTTTTTTTGTTCCATAGCCGACATTATTAATAAAATTGTATCTTGGATATTTTTTATGAAGCCGTTTCATCAATTTATCGCGATGAACTTTGGCGACAATAGAGGCCAAGGAAATTGCGGGAATTTTTTCATCGCCTCTAATTATTGTTTTTGTTTTTAAATTTTTAAATTGTAATTTTGATTTTTGATTTTTGATTTTTGATTTAATATACAATCCGCCGTCTAAATAAATTGCGCAATTCTTAATTCTTAATTCATAATTCTTAATTAAGCGCTGAAGCGCTTTGGTGGCGGCTAAATTTGCCGCTTGAGAAACATTTATTTTATCAATAATTTTCGGCGACACGCTCGCCACAACAAAATAAATTTTTTGCTGTTTTATAAATTTAAACCATTCTTCCCGCTGTTTTAGAGAAAGTTTTTTAGAATCCCTTAGTTTTAATTTTATTCGCCAATTGGCGGATTTAATTTTTAATTTCAAATTCATTGGCATAGCCAAGGCCGCTACCATTACCGGTCCTGCCAAAGATCCTCTGCCGACTTCATCTATACCAATAATATATTTTTGACTTAATTTTCTTTTACGCATAATCTAATTATAATACCATTATGAAATTTGTTCACCTTCACACTCACTCGCATTATTCTCTTTTGGACGGCCTTGCTAAAATTGACGGTCTTATCAACCGAGCCAAAGAACTGGGAATGAAAGCGCTTGCTTTAACCGACCACGGCAATCTTTACGGCGCCGTTGAATTTTACCAAAAAGCCAAAAAGGCGGAAATTAAGCCGATATTGGGGATTGAAACATATGTCGCCCCTAAAAGCCGATTTGAAAAAACCGCCGGCAAAAACGACGATAGATATTTTCATCTTACTTTATTGGCGGAAAATAATATCGGCTGGCAAAACATAATTCAACTGGCAACTAAGGCAAACTTGGAAGGATTTTATTATAAACCAAGAGTAGATAAAGAACTTCTCCGCCAACACAATCAAGGACTTATTGCTTTATCCGGCTGCCCGAAAGGAGAAATACCGCAGCTTATTATTAATAATAATTTTGAAGCGGCGGAAAAAATGGCTTTGGAATATGAAGAAATTTTCGGCAAGGGAAATTTTTTTCTGGAAATCGGACATCATCCGCACATTAAAGAAGTTGTCAAATCCCAGGAAGGCATAATTAAAATTCATGAAAAAACAGGCATCCCGCTTGTCGCCACTCAAGACATCCATTATCTTAAGCCCGAAGACGCCGACTATCAAGATATTCTTCTTGCTGTTCAAACCGGCAATAAAATAAGCGACGAGGGTCGGCTCTCAATAAAATCAGATGACTTTTCAATGTTTTCTCCGGAACAAGCGGAGGAATTTTTCAAAGATTTTCCAGAAGCGATCGCTAATACGGTAAAAATCGCCGAACGCTGTAATGTGGAACTTAATCTCAGTCAAATTCTTCTGCCGTCTTTTCCATTGGAAAACGGCCTTACTGCCAATGAATATCTTGAAAATTTAATTAATGAAAAAATCCGCAACCGCTACCCTAAGCCCGATACAAAAATAACTGAACGGATTAATTATGAGATTGAAATTATTAAAAAAATGAAATTTGCCGATTACTTTTTGATTGTTCAGGATTTCGTCAATTGGGCAAAAAATCACGGTATTACCGTGGGTCCGGGCAGAGGTTCGGCGGCCGGTAGCGTTGTTTCTTATATTTTGGGCATCACCGATATTGACCCGTTAAAATATGATTTGCTTTTTGAAAGATTTTTAAATCCAGAAAGAATTTCTATGCCGGATATTGATATTGATTTCGCGGACAAACGGCGCGATGAAATTTTATCATACGTCAAACAAAAATACGGCGATGATAAAGTGGCGCAAATAATCACATTCGGAACAATGGCGGCAAGAGGAGCTATTCGCGACAGCACGCGAGCGCTTGGATTCCCTTATATTTTAGGTGACCAAATCGCCAAACTCATCCCCTTCGGCTTGGGCATAGAAGAAGCGCTGGAAGCGTCTCAGGAATTAAGAAATTTCTGCGATATGAATCCCGATGCCCAAAAAATCATTGAAGCGGCGAAACATCTTGAAGGCGTGGCGCGGCACGCTTCGGTTCACGCTTGCGGAGTCGTTATTAGTAAAGAATCTCTCACAAATTATGTTCCCTTGCAATACGCGCCGCAAACCACTGATGTTATCATCACTCAATTTGACATGAACAGCGTTGAAGCTATGGGATTGTTAAAAATGGATTTCCTTGGATTAAAAAATCTGACGATTATTGAGGAAACAGTCAAACTTGTAAAAGAAATAAGAGATGAAAAAATAGAAATTTCCGAACTCCCGCTTAATGATAAAAAAACTTTTGAACTTTTACAAAAAGGCGAAACCTCTTCCGTATTCCAGCTTGAATCCGACGGCATGCGCCGATATTTAAAAGAATTAAAACCAACTGAATTTGAAGACATTATTGCCATGAACGCGCTTTACCGGCCCGGACCGATGGAACTTATTCCGAGCTATATTAAAAGAAAACATAAAATTGAAGAAGTAAAATATCTTCATCCGAAACTTGAACCGATTTTAAAAAATACTTACGGCATCGGCGTTTATCAGGAACAAATGATGAGAATCGCCAGAGATTTAGCCGGATTCAGTTTAGCGGAAGCCGACATATTAAGAAAAGCCATCGGCAAAAAAATAAAATTCCTACTTGATATTCAAAAAGAAAAACTAATAGAAGGAATGAAAAATAACGGCATTGAACAAAAAACCGCGGAAGCTATTTGGGAACTTTTTCCACCTTTCGCCAAATATGGATTCAACCGAAGCCATGCCGCTTGCTACGCCTTAATCGGTTATAGAACCGCTTATTTGAAAGCCCATTATACGATTGAATTCACCACGGCATTATTCAACGCCGACAGCGGCGACGTGGAAAGAATCGCGTTTCTTATCAACGAAGCGAAGAAAATGAACGTTTCGGTGCTTCCGCCGGACATTAACGCAAGTTTTGTTGATTTCGCTCCGGAAGGAAAATCCGCCATACGTTTCGGACTATTAAGTATTAAAAACGTCGGCGCCAATGTCGTTGAAGCGATTATCCAAGAAAGATTTAAAGCCGGGCCGTTTCAAAATTTTTCCGATTTTATAAATCGTGTTCTTCATAAAGATTTGAATAAAAAATCTTTGGAAAGTTTGGCTAAGGCCGGCGTATTTGATTCCCTCAACATTGAACGCGGCCAACTTTTAGCGAATATAGATGAGATATTATCGTTCAGCCAAAATCTTAAAAAATCGCAAACTTTGTCGCAGAACAGCCTTTTTGGCTTGGATTATTCGTCAAACGGCGCCTTGCAATTAAAACCCGCGACTTCCGCCTCAACTAAAGAAAAACTTCAATGGGAAAAAGAATTGGTCGGGCTTTACATTTCTGAACATCCGCTTAATGGACACGAACGAAAACTGCTGATGAATAAAGTAAAGCCGATTAAAGAATTAAAAACCATAAAAATCTCCCCTGCTAAAAACGGCAACGGTCTATACAGAATCGCCGGCGTTTTGACGAGTATTAAAAAAATAACCACCAAAAACGGTCAGCCGATGATTTTTGCCAAAATTGAAGATTTGAACGACAATGTGGAAATTGTCGTTTTTAACGATACGCTCGTAAAAAATCCCGCCCTCTGGCAGGAAAATAACGTTTTAATAGTTGAAGGACGGCTTTCTTCAAAAGATAACGAGCCGAAATTAATCGCCCAAAGCGCGGTAGAGTTATAAATTCAGCCATGATGTGATATTATTATTTTAATTATGGATAATAAAAATTTAGAGAAAATCAGGCATTCGTTCGCCCATTTATTGGCAATGGCGATTTTGGAAAAATTTCCGAACGCCAAACTCGGCATCGGGCCGGTGATTGAAAACGGCTTTTATTACGATTTCGGAAACATTAAATTAACTGACGCGGATTTACTGGAATTGGAAAAAAGGATAAAAGAATTAATAAAACAAAATCTGCAATTTAAAAAAGAAATTATATCCCTTGCCGCGATAAAAAAAATTTTTATAAATCAACCGTATAAATTGGAACTTATTAAAAAACTTCAAAAAAATAAAAGGGCAATTTCAATCTACAAAACTTTCGGCGATAAATCCATAATTCATAATTCAAAATTCATAATTCAATTTACTGACTTATGTGCCGGACCGCATATTAAATCAACCCTTCGACAAAGCTCGGAGCAGACTCCAGAAATCAATCCGGATGCTTTTAAACTCACGAAAATCGCCGGCGCGTATTGGCGTGGCGATGAAAAAAATCCCATGCTCACCCGCGTTTACGGCATGGCGTTTGAAACCAAAAAAGAATTGGAAGATTATTTGAAACAAATGGAATTGGCGGAAAAATGCGACCATCGCAATATCGGCGAAAAACTCGGCTTATTTATGATTGACGAACAAATCGGCAAGGGACTCCCCCTTTGGCTACCCAAAGGATATGCCATCCGCAAAAAACTAGAAGATTATATTTACAACATTGAAAAACAAAACGGCTATCTGCACGTTCTCACCCCGCAAATCGCCAAAGAAGAACTTTATAAAAAATCCGGCCATCTGGCGCATTATAAAGACGATATGTACGCGCCCATTGAAATTGACAATGAAAAATATTATTTAAGACCGATGAATTGTCCGCATCATCATTCAATTTACAAACACGGCAAAAGAAGTTATCGCGAACTGCCCTTAAGAATCGCCGAATTTGGCACTGTTTACCGCCATGAACGTTCAGGCGTACTTTCCGGACTTATCCGAGTAAGAGGATTCACGCAAAACGACGCCCATATTTACGCCACCGAGGAAAATTTGGAAAAAGAAATTATTTCCATTTTAAATCTACATAAAAAAGTTTTTGACGATTTCAATATAAAAGATTATTGGTATCGCCTATCTTTACCGGATTTTAAGAACAAGGAAAAATTCGGAGACGTCAAAAACCGCAAAACATGGGAAATCGGAGCCGCAATTCTTAAAAAATCCCTTAAAAATCTCGGACATAAATTCACGGAAGCTGTCGGCGAAGCGTCTTTTTACGGCCCTAAAATAGATATTCAAATGAAAGATTTATACGGCAAAGAAGATACTATCGCCACTATCCAAATTGATTATTATTCCGCCGCGAAATTCAATCTTTCTTACATTGACAAAGACGGTAAAGAAAAACCGGCTATTGTCATTCACCGCGCGATTTTCGGCTCATTTGACCGATTTTTCGCTTTTCTTATTGAAAAAACCTGCGGCAATTTACCGCTGTGGCTCGCGCCTCTTCAAGTAAAAATTCTAGCCGTGAGCGAAAAACACAACGATTACGCCAAAATAATTTTGGAAGAATTGATAAAAAACAACATTGACGCCGAACTCGCTGCCAGCGATGAAACGCTCGGCAAGCGCATTCGCGAAACGGAAATGCAAAAAATCCCGTATATTCTTATTGTCGGCGATAAAGAAATACAAAATCAAACCGTCAATGTGCGGCATCGCGACCAAACCGAAGAAATAAAAATTAACGAACTTATTGAAAAAATTAAAAAAGAGATTAAAAATAAAACAATTTAAAAAAATACCCCGTTGAATGGGGTATAATAACGAGAGTGGGATTATAATATAACCCACAAAATAAATAAATTATGATATCTCGTAAATAAAATGATTTAAAAGAACAAAATTTGGTCGGGTGGCAGTGGCACTTCGACACTTCCATCTCTTTATGCCAAGTGCCACCCCACCCTAGGGGGATTCGCTAAACCATTAACCCCAATACCTCGATCTTCTTTTCTTATGCTACCACCATCGCTACCATTACAAACGATCTCATAGTATCACCTCCTTTTTAATACGCGTTCGGTGAAATAATTTTCCATCC
>JBBTVF010000052.1:5470-15399 GCA_038063335.1 Patescibacteria group bacterium | reverse complement strand
TAATAATAAAAGATATTTTAGATATAAAATTACTTTATGTTCAATTGATAGTTGTTCTGGTGGAGGAGGAAATTCCACTCCGCAGGTTGAGGACGTAATTATTAATTGGAGTCCGTAAAATATTATGAATTATGAATCAAGAATTATGAATTATAAAAAAGGCGTGGCGGCTTTGCCAGCCATCATAGTCATCGCTATGGTTATTTTACTTATCGGCGTCGGGATTTCGTCAACCGGTTTTATTGAAAATTTGTCCAGTTACGGTGAATTGGAAAATAAAAAGGCCTTAGCGGCCGCCGAAGCCGGCGCAGCTGACGGTTTTGAAAAACTTGTCCGCAATCGCAATTGCAGCGGCGCTTGCGCGAATTATACGCTGGAGGTGGGGGATGCGGATGCCGACATAGTGATTTCCGATGACACTGCGAGCACTAAAAAAATAGTTTCAACGGGCAGAGTGGGGTTTAAAAGAGTGAAAATTCAGGTTATAGTTTCATTTGATACGAATAACGAAGCAAGTTCAACTTCATGGCAGGAAATAACGGACTAAAAGCATAGCAAGGTAAAAAGATTTTTCTTCAACCCGCTCACGCCGAGCACTCAACGCTTTGAGTGCTCGGCTGCGCTTCCGTTAAGGTTTCAGAAAAAATCTTTTTACCTTGCTATACTAAATAGATATAATGGAAGTAGTTTAATAACGAGAAAAAGATTTTAATTCGTATTTTGTATTAATTTATTATGAAGGAAATATCAGCGGGGATAATTATATATAGAAAAACGCTTGAGGGCGTTAAATTTTTACTGCTTTATCACGGCGGCGGCTATTGGAATTTCCCTAAGGGGAAAATAGAAGCTGAGGAAAAAAGTTTTCAGGCCGCCTTGCGGGAAATTCGTGAAGAAACCGGATTGATTAAACAAGATTTGAAGTTTACGGGATTGCCCGAGCAAGCGGGGAATTTTAAAACTTACGAAAAATTCGTTTTTTGGAGGGGGCGGGGCGCTACAAAAGTTAAAGTTTCTAAAATCGTGATTTTTTATTTGGCAGAAACAAGAAAATCTTGGATTAAAATTTCTTATGAACATGATGGCTATGCATGGCTCATTTATAAAGAGGCGATAAATATTTTAAAACATAAAGACAGCCAAAGAGTTTTAACGCAAGCGAATGATTTCTTACAAGATAATGCGAAAAAAGTGAACAATATGCGAATATCGCGAATTAAATAATAATAAAAAAATCCCGCATTGTGCGGGATTTTTTTATTTCACTTTTTCAACGATTTTTTCAAAGACAGCCGGATGATTTTTCGTCAAATCTGCGAGAATTTTTCTATCAATCAAGATATTTTGTTTTTTAAGGCCGGCGATTAATTTACTGTAAGTTGTTCCCACGGCGCGGCAAGCGGCATTAATTTGAACTTGCCACAAGGCGCGATATTCGCGTTTCTTTTTCTTTCTACCCATAAAAGCGTGTGTCCAAGCGTGAAGCAGCGCTTCCTTAGCGGCTTTTTCTTTTGATTTTCTTCCCCAGCGGAATCCCTTGGTGTATTTTAATATCTTTTTGCGTTTTTTTGTTGCGGTTTTGCCGCGTTTGACCCTAGTCATTTTTTATAGGTTATTTAAAATTTTCATTTTAATTCCGACCTCGCTCATTCCTTTTCTTCTTCTAATTTGTGTTGAACTTTTTTTGGCGCGAAAATGGCACTGACCCATTGTCCGCTTCAAAATTTTTCCGGTTTTTGTTATTTTTAATCTTTTGGAAACCTTCTTCTTCATTTTTTTGTTATTTGCATTACAATTCCTTTTCCTATAAATCTCTGTTCCATTGTGGTTTTATATTCCACGGTTATCATTTTTAAAAATTCATTTAATTTATAGCGCGCCCATTCTCTGTTATATTTTTCTCTGCCTTTCAATACCAGCATTATTTCCACTTTATTTTCTTCTTCTAAAAATTCGTTTATTCTTTTTATTCTTGTTTCCAGGTCGTTTTTTGCAGATTTGGCGGTTATTTGAATTTGTTTCAGTTCGCTTATTTTTTGCGTCGCTTTTTGTTTTTTCAATTCTTTTTCTTTTTGATATCGGAATTTGTCAAAACTGATTATTCTGGCGACCGGCGGCTTGACCATTGGCGCGATTTCAATTAAATCCAATTCTTTTTCCTGTGCCAATTTTAATGCCGCTTCAAGCGACATAACGCCAAGATTTTCTCCGGTTTCATCAACAACCCTCAATTCAGGCGCTTTTATTTGATTGTTTATTTTGTATTGTTGAATAATAATTTGTGGAAATGGAGGGAGTTGAACCCTCGTCTGACAATATTCCCATAAAATTTCTACAAGCTTAGCATAATTGGTTCGCCGATTGGCGGATATGAACTATGAAGTATGAATTATGCAAAAACTTCACGATTCTTTACCGGCTATTTTTCGTTTAATTTCGCCGGGAAATTAAATATAGTTTGATGTATAACACCGCTTATTGGCCTATCAAACTTCAACCAAGCGATGCCTGCTTACGCGAAAGCGAATGCAGGAGCCAATAAATTGGCTAATCTGTTTTTGGCAGATATAATTTAATTTGATGATTTACGAGGTGACAAATTATCCTCGGCTTGCCATTTTATGAAAGTGCTGCCATCGAATCCTGGCATTCCCATTTTTTAAACTTTTAAACCCCTAAACTCTCGTTTCATATCCCTTTTCTTAATAAATTCTCTTTTATCTGCTTTTTTTCTGCTCTTTGCCAATCCGATTTCAATCTTAATTTTCCGATTTTTAGTATATACTTTCAGAGGCATTAAAGTCAAGCCTTTTTCGTGTATTCTACCGATAAGATTTTTGATTTCAGATTTATTTAGAAGCAGGCGGCGAGTACGTTTTGAATTATAATCCTCAGGGGTGTTTTTCGGTTGAAAAGGGGGAATGTCTGCGTTTAAAAGTCGGATATTATTTCCCCTGATTAAAACATAAGACCCCGCCAGATTTATCCTGCCGGTTCTGATTGATTTGACTTCCGCTCCCAATAATTCAATTCCCGCTTCGTATGTTTCCAGGATTTCGTAGTCAAAATATGCGCGTTTATTGGTAGTGATGACCATTATTTAATATTACAATAAATAATCAATTAATGCGAAGCGGCAGAAATTCGGCGTAAGTTGTCAAATTTTTAATTTTATATTATGAATAAATTAGAGATTAAGAATTTAAAAAAGGAGGGTGAAAGAGATGGACAAGCTCGTTTTTATGGTGTGCAAAGTCGGGAGTCAAGAATGTAAGGATTGCGAATTAAGCTGTATGGTCTTTCCTTTAGTTAAAGGGAAGCTACGGAATTTTGGTGAGGTTATTTCTAATATCGTGTTGGGGAGGGATATTAATATTATCGATCTTCGCAAAGATATTAATTATCAGAAAGCGGTAGAGGAACTCCACTGGAATGCCTTCATCGTGGATGGTAAAATTTTCAAAGAAAAAGAGGAGTCACTTATAAAAGGACTCCTTGGAGGGGCTCAGGAATGAGCCCACTTTTTTATTTAATATTTTAATGATAAAATTTAATAATGAAAGAAAAATCTTTAAATCAAGAAAATTTAGAAGAAGATAAATTTCTAGAATATCAAGAAACATCTTTATTGATTGAAAATGTGAAAGAGGAGGCTGTGAAAGCCGAAATTTTTGATAAATCTTTTTTAAATGATTTGAATTTCCATTTTATGGCGGATTTTAAAAAAGAAGGAGATAATTTTAATACATACGAAGTTAAATCAGACGGTTCTATGGAAATTATAGATGACGAAAATATGCCGATTGGTTCTGATAAAGATGTTTATGTATTCTCAAAATCATTTTATAAAATAGATGGTTGGTTATCGGATGATTTTGGCAAGGAGTTTTATAATAAAGAAGAATTAAATGAACGCATTATTTCAAAAAGTTTTATAGAAAACACAGATTTTAATTTATTATATTCTTTTGATTCTATAGTGGCGCATGAAATAGCTCATGCCAAATCATTTGGATTGATCCCGTTAAAAAGCGATAATTTTAACCATAATAAATTTGAAAATCAAATAAAAGAAATTATTAAAAACGATTTAATTTTACAAAAAATAAACGATGTGGATTTTAATAAATATTTTTTCAATATTAGGGAATGGTCAGAAATTTACGCTTTGCTTTATCAGCGGGAATTTTTAAGAAGAAAAGATTCTTCTAATGAGATAAAAATTAAAGAATGGGATAATCGCATTTTTTACGTTGCCGATAATTTAAATGCGATAGCGAAAGAAAAAAGCGAAAAATTAAATAAAGACATGAAGCCGAATTTAATTTATGGAGATTGCCATACATTCTCATATTTATTGGCAAATCCATTAGAAAGAAAGTTTGAAAATTTTGACGATAGAATAAAATTTTTAGAATCTTTTAAAAAATGATTAAAACAAAAATTGAAAATTATCTTGGAAAAGCCGTTGGCAATGATATTAAAATTGAAGTGTTTGTTCCGGAAAACGAACAATTCGGGCATTATTCAACTAGTGTGGCTTTAAAATTAGCGAAAGAACTAAAAAAACCGTCGATGGAAATTGCGGAAGAAATTAAAACCGCGCTATCCTATGGGATAGCAAAAAAATATTTTAAAAAAATTGAAGTCGCGGCGCCGGGATTCATAAATTTTTGGATTTCGGAAAAAGTTTTAAAAAATGAATTTGAAAATATTTATAAATTAAATGGGAAATGGGGAAAGAACAAGAATAAAATTAAGAAAAATGTTGTAATTGATTATTGCGGGGTTAATATCGCGAAGCCAATGAGCGTTGGCCATTTGCGTTCAACCATAATCGGTCAGGCATTATATAATATTTTTAAATTCAAAGGATATAAAGTGATAGGTGATAATCATTTAGGCGATTGGGGAAAGCAATTTGGAGTTTTAATAGCGGCATATAAAGAGGCGCGAAAAAATAAGAAATTAAAAGATATCTCTCTGGATAATTTGATGGAATTATACGTAAATTATACGGCAAGAATGAAAAATAATCTTGAACTGGGGGATATCGCTAAAGAAGAAATAAAAAAACTTCAAAGCGGAGATGGGGAAAATTTAAGAATATGGAAAAAATTTCACAACATAACATTTAAAGAATTAAAAAATATTTTCAATTTACTTGATGTGGAATTTGATTATCAGCTGGGGGAGAGTTTTTACAATCAGATGCTTAAAGATGTCGTTTCCGAAGCATTAAGAAAAAAAATTGCCGTCAAAAGTGAAGGCGCAATGGTTATTTTTATTGAAGGCGATGAAATCCCTTTCATAATTCAAAAATCGGATGGGGCGTATTTATACGCGACAACGGATATTGCCACCGTTAAATATCGCGTGAAGAAGTTCAGGGCGGATTCTATTTTATATGTCGTCGGCAACGAACAGACTTTCCATTTAAGTCAATTATTCAACGCCGTAAGGAAAATGGGCATTGTTAAAAATCAGGAATTGGCGCATATAAAATTCGGTCTTATTCTTAATGAAGATATGAAAAAATTATCAACGCGCGCCGGTAAACATATTTCTTTGGAAAGTTTATTAAAAGAGGCTATTATCAGGGCAAAAAAAATAATTGAAGAAAAAAATCCGAATTTGAATTTAAAAGAAAAAGAAAAAATTGCGAAGATTGTCGGTATTGGCGCGGTTAAATATAATGATTTATCGCAAAACAGGCAATCGGATATAGCTTTTAATTGGGATAAAATGCTTAATTTTGAAGGTAATTCCGGACCCTATCTTCAATATACATACGCGCGTCTAAAAAGCATTTTAAGAAAATCCGATTTTAAAAAATTTGACTCCAAATATCTAAATAAAAAAATAGAAATGGATTTGATTTTAAAATTAGAGGAATTTTCATCGGTTATCGAAAAAATAACTATAAATTATTTTC
The DNA here is from genome assembly GCA_038063335.1 of Patescibacteria group bacterium. Taxonomy (GTDB): domain Bacteria; phylum Patescibacteriota; class Minisyncoccia; order UBA6257; family UBA9933; genus JAJYWO01. The sequence continues at coordinate 9,464 of JBBTVF010000052.1, read as the reverse complement.
CTCATTATTTAGCCGATTATTTATTTGGATTGGCTAAATTGACAAATTCTTTCTATCAATCATCGCCCGTATTAAAAGCGGAAAAAGGAATTAAAGAAGCGCGTCTTGCTTTGATTAAAGCAGTGGCTGAAACGTTAAAAACAGGACTTAATTTATTGGGAATTAAAGCGCCGGAAAAAATGTAAAAGTAATCGCGAATAATGCGAATTTTAGACAAAATAATGCGAATAAATAATAAGATAAAGCGCGTTCTATTAATTATTATCGGGATCTTGGCGGGTTTAATTTTATTTTTTATCGGCAAGGCGGATTTAGTCAATAATGTTGAAAAAATCGTTTTAAATATTGATGGCAGAAATTATGTTTTATATACCGCGCGGACGGCTTTGGAAAAAGTGAGAGGTCTTTCGGAAATAACCGAATTAAAAAATGCCGATGGAATGGTTTTCTTTTTCAATTCCGGAAGCAAGCCGACTTTTTGGAATAAAAACACTCATTTGGATTTGGAACTTATTTGGATGGACGGCGATAAAATCGTTGGCCGAGATTTTTTACTAAGCGAGGACAAGGCGGGTTTAATAACAAAAACTGCGCCCATGGGAATTGATAAAGTGGTGGAGTTGATAAAATAAAATGGTGTCAAATTACCGCGCGCGCGGTAATTTGACACCATTTTAATGTTAAGATATTAGAAATTTTAATAAACTTTCTCCGGTCATTTCTTTCGGTTTTGGGATTTGCATTAATTCCAGAATGGTCGGAGCGACATCGGAAAGCAAACCGGCATTTGCCTTTTCTGATTTTGAAATTTCCGTTTGAGATTTTGGCTGCGGAAGTTTGAATTGTTTAGCAATAAGATAAATAGGTACAGGACTGGTATCGTGTTTTGTTTCTATGGCGCCGGTTTTTGGGTCAAACATTACTTCAACATTGCCGTGGTCAGATGTGATTATTAAAATAGCGTTATGCTCAAAAGCGGTTGCCATGACTTTTCCAATTTGTTCATCAATGGTTAAAACGGCTTTGAGAGCCGCATCGTAATTGCCAGTATGGGCGATAATATCGGCATTGGCGTAATTAGCCAGTATAAAATCATAACTTTGCTCTTCAATGGCGGCAATGAGGCGTTGCGTGATTTCCGACGCCATCATTTCCGGGTGTTCATCGTGTCGTATGTCTCCTCGCGAAGGGATCAGAACGCGATATTCGTTATTAAAAGGCGTTTCATTTTCGCCGTTAAAAAAATAAGTAACATGAGCGTATTTTTCCGTTTCCGCGATTTTAAATTGAATTTTGCCGTTATCGGACAGAATTTTACTTAATGGATTAACAACTATTTCTTTTGAAAAAGCAACGGGAATACTGAAACGGTCGTCGTAGCTCACCATTGTTGCGACATATAAATCTGAAAAATTTTTAACGGAAAAATCTTTAAAATTTTTATTGATGAAAGATTCAGTTATTTGCCGCATTCGGTCTTCTCGGAAATTAAAGAAAAATACAGAATCATTGTCTTTTATAAAAGAATCAGGCGCAATGGCCGCCGGCAACAGATATTCATCAGTGATGTTTTTTTCGTAGTTTCCTCGTATATAATTTTCAATGCCGTTCGCGGCAACCGGATTTTCTTCGGTGATTGCTTTGTAATATATTTGGGTTCTGTCCCAATGCTTATCGCGGTCCATGGCGTAATAACGGCCGGCAATGCTGACTATTCGGCAATTTGCAGACGGGAAAAGGGAAATTATTTCATTAAGTCGTTTAATCAATTCCAGGGACGCGGTTGGCGAACTGTCGCGGCCGTCGGTGATTAAATGCAAATTTACGGCGGCCGGTTTTTCTTTTTCGGCTAATTGAATTAAGGCTTTAAGGTGTTCAAGCGATGCGTGGACATTGCCGTCCGATAAAAGGCCGATTAAATTAACCGCAGAATTATTTTTTTTCGCGTGCGTGAATAATTCCTTGATAATTTCATTTTGGAAAAAAGTTTTATTTCGCACAGACATGGTAATCATGGGATAATTTTGATAAATTACTTTTCCGGCGCCAATGGTGAGGTGTCCGACTTCACTGTTTCCTTCTTCTCCCCATGGGATTCCCGAAGCGATTCCGGACGCTTGCAAACAAGCCAACGGGAAATTGGCTTTAATATAATTGATATTTTGGAGATTGGCGGCAAACAGCGGGTTGGATTGGTCGTTTTTTCCGACTCCCCAGCCATCCAATATGATTAAAGCGACGGTTTGTTTTGACATATTTTTATTTTAACCCTATAATGAATTTGTCGCAAATGGTTATAAATTATAAAAGCAATTACAACTGCGAAATGCGGGAAAATTACGACCATATGAAAAATATAAATTCGTATATTCGTATTAAATTCGCAATTCACAGATTTTTTTATCATGATTCAAAATCCAATTTTTTGGGTAATTTTAACTTTGGCTGGCTTTGCGGCCGGCTATTTCGTCAGAAAATATTTTTCCGCTAAGAAAGAAGGTTCAATTGAACAAATAATCAAAAAACGCCTTGAGGAGGCGGAATTTAAGTCAAAAGAAATAATTATTGAAGCTCAAAAAAAGGCGGTTGATTTTAATGAGGAGGCAAAAAAAGAAGAAAAAGAGAGAAAATTCCAATTTAGTCGCATGGAAGAGCGCCTCTTAAAAAGAGAAGAATCTTTGGAAAAGCAGTGGAATGATATCCGCGTCCAGGAAAATTTGATTAAAGAAGACGTTGAAAAAATAAAAGTCGCCAAGATTCAAATTGTCGATACGAGAGAAAAACTTTCTTTGGAATTTGAAAAAATCGCCAAGCTCAGCGAAGAGGAAGCGAAAGAAAAACTTTTAGAGAATATAAAAGAAAAATATAAAGATGATTTGGTCATTGCCATTCAAAAATTAGTCAAAGAGAGAAAAGAAGAAGTTGAACGCAAGAGCGTTGAAATTATGACAGTCGCGATGCAACGTCTTTCCCGTTCGCATGTTGCCGAAGTGACAACGAGCATTTTTAATCTTGAAGACGAGGAAATAAAGGGTAAGATTATTGGCCGCGAGGGAAGGAATATCCGCGCCTTGGAACGCGAAACGGGCGTGGAATTTATCATTGACGAAACTCCGGGAGCGATAATTATTTCTTCTTTTGACCCGGCAAGGCGGGAAATCGCCAGATTGGCGTTGGAAAAACTTGTAAAAGACGGCAGAATCCAGCCGGCGAAAATTGAAGAAAAAGTTGAAGAAGCGAGACGGGAAATTTCAAAAAGAATGACGGAAAAAGGCGAAGAAGCGGCTTATGAAGTTGGAATTTATAATTTGCCCAAAGAAATAATCCAGTTGCTGGGAAGGCTTTATTTCCGCACCAGTTACGGCCAGAATGTTTTAAATCATTCAATTGAATGCGCTCATTTAGCGGGAATGATTGCCGAAGAATTAGGGCTTAATGTTGAAATAGCTAAAATGGGAGGCTTGCTTCATGATATTGGCAAAGCAATTGACCAGGAGGTTGGAGGAAAGCATGTTGAAGTGGGGCAGAGAATTTTGAAAAAATTTGGGGTTAAGGAAGAGATAATCAAGGCGATGGAAGCGCACCATGAGGAATATCCTTTTTCCAGTCCGGAATCTTATATTGTGGCGACCGTTGACGCGTTGTCGGCTTCAAGGCCGGGAGCGCGCAGGGATACGCTTGAAAATTATCTTAAACGCTTGGAAGAATTGGAAAAAATCGCAATGGGATTTGAGGGTGTTAAAAGCGCCTATGCTCTCTCCGCCGGCAGGGAAATAAGGGTTTTTGTCGTTCCGGAAAAAATTGACGATTTCGGAGTTTTGCAATTGGCAAAAAATATTGCCGATAAAATTGAATCTGAATTGAAATATCCCGGAGAAATAAAAGTGAATGTTGTCAGGGAAACAAGGGCGGCGGAATATGCCAGATAGCAGAAAGCAGAAAAAGGGTTGTTTTGATTAGATTTTATCTGTATAATTGAGTTATAAAAAATAAA
>JBBTVF010000052.1:0-5370 GCA_038063335.1 Patescibacteria group bacterium | reverse complement strand
ATAAAGGTCGAGAAAAGATTAGTTAAAAGTTATAAAGTTCATAAAGTTATAAAGTAAAAAAACTTTATAATCTTATAACTTTATAAACTTTATAAACTCGTGAAGAAGCAGGATCTTGTTGAAGTAATAATGAGCGCCGCTGAAATTGAAAAAAAGAAAAACGCTGTTGCCGCCGTTGATGCTATTTTTGATGCTATTACCAAAGCGATGGCAAAGGGAGACGAGGTGGCGATTGCCGGATTTGGAGTATTTAAAACCGCTAAAAGAGCGGCAAGAATGGGAGTTAATCCTAAAACAGGAGAAAAAATTCAAATTGCCGCCGCTACCAAGCCGAAATTCAGAGCCGCGAAAGCTTTAAAAGAAGCGGTTAAATAATAAGCGATAATTTTTCAATAAAAAAATCCCGCCGTAATTGGCGGGATTTTTTATTGGCTTTCTTGCCCCGTAGTAGAACTTCGTTCACTACGGGACTGCGCCTAATTTCTTAACAAAGAAAAATTTTTGATTTTCCAGATAGTCCTTATCTTATAAAAGTTCTTATTTCGAGGCTTGTTCTTTAAGCAGGGAGTTTATTTTGGATATGTCTTGTTCGGCTTTCTTTATCCTTTCAACGGATTCTTTTAGTTTCTCAGGGTTGTTTTTTAATTCTTCCTGAGCCTGGATAAGTTCGTCAGTGGTTATTTTAAGCAGGTTTTGGATATTTGTCGCCATTGAAAAATCTATTTTTTGGCTGTCCAAATGGTATCCTATTTCATCAAGCTTAATTTGAATGGAGGCGTTTATTTCATTCGCTTCTGCGACAAGGCTGTTTTTATTACCCGGGAGGTAAGACACGGTCCATAAAATTATGAAAATAAAAATCGCGACAGCGCCGGCAAGCATTGCCGAATGTTTAAAATTAAACCAATTTAAAATAAGGTTTAAGGTATAAGGTTTAGGGTGTAAGATTTTTTCGGATGATAAAATAAGCATTTTTGATTGCTTTGTGTAATTATCGTCCGGCTGAATACTCTTTAATTCTTTTAAAATTGTGTATAAATTATTATCCATACTTTATAAACTTTATAACTTTACAAACTTTTTTAACTTTTTAATTGCTCTATTTTGAGCCACTCTGATTGAAATTTCGCTTTTTTTCAGAATTTTAGCCGTTTCTTTCGGAGAAAATCCTTCAATAAATCGCAGGATAATTATGTTTTGTTCTTTGTCAGTTAGTTTTTTGATAGCTTCCTTAACGTTTTCCAGATTTATTTTTTCATCTAATAATTTTTCACTGCGGTTTTTATTGTCTTCTATCTGTATGTTTTCAATATTTATGGATATTTTATTGGCTCGGTAATAATCAACAACTTTATTTTTAGAAATGGAATAAAGCCAAGATGAAAAGGGGAATCCGCGATGTTTATAATTCCCGATATTCTGCCAAGCGGTTAGAAAAACTTGATGGCAGAGGTCTTCGGCTTCCTCACGATGGCTGACCTTGAGATAAATAAACCGGTATATTTGCGGTTGGTATCTATCATAAAGCAGGCCAAAAGCCGAAGCCTCGCCATTGATGGCATTCTTGATTATTAATTTTTCTTCACCATCTATCATAGATAACGTAAAAAGAGATAAAATGTTACAATATTTAGTGCTTAAAACCTAAAACCTTGTACCTAAACCTAATTCTGGAGCGGGCCGCATTATATGCGAGCCTCGCTCAAAATATTTTATTTTGAGCGGGGTACGGGAATCGAACTCGCGTCTCCTCCATGGCAAGGAGGTATATTACCACTATACTAACCCCGCAATCAAACTATTATATCATAAAAAGGTTTTTGTGCATCCCCCGGGAGTCGAACCCGGAACCTTATCCTTAAGAGGGATCTGCTCTGCCAGTTGAGCTAGGGATGCGTTTTTATTTATGCCCTCGGAGGGAATTGAACCCCCATAGCTGGTTTCGAAGACCAGTACTTTATCCATTAAGTTACAAGGGCATTTTTACTTTTAAACCATTTAAATTCTTTTGCCGTCTTTCTTCTGTGACAATTAGCACATCGAACTTCGCATTTATTAATTTCCCCTTTAATTTTTTCTAATGAATAACGAGCCCTTATTAATGACGAAACAGCTTTAAATTTAGAAACTTTATCATTATGGTCAAACTCAAGAACTGAAAGATCAGATTCGCCACAGTCTATACAAGGATTTTGTAATAAATATTGTTTTTGATAATTTAGTACATCTAACCTTAACTTAGTATTTCGTTTTTGTGTCTTTTCTAAGTAGTATTTTCTATTCTTGTAATAGTGATTTTTTACAGATAGTCGAGTGCAGTCTTTACATTGATGATGATGTAAACCCAAAATCTTTATTTTGAAATTAAATTCATTTTTTAATTTTTCTTTTTTACATATAGTACACTTTTCCATTAGTGTAATTATATTATAAACATATTCGAAACACAAGAAGATTCCGAAGGCAGTCGTGATATCCATTTCACCACAAGAGCAATTATTTTTATTATAGCACTAAATTTTAATTATCATTATGTAAGAATAAAAAAGCTCTTTTAAAATTTTTTATTCTCTTGACAATTTTTATCTATCTGCTACTATTTTTTTAGTATTAAAATAGTTCTTTTTATATTCCCCATAGCTCAGTTAATTAGAGCGCCCCGCTGAAAACGGGCAGCCAGTATTTTAGGCTGATAAAGTAGCAAACTTTGACTAATCTGATTGCGCATAGGATTAGAGACATGAGTTTGTGAAAATGAGGTCGATGGTTCAAATCCATCTGGGGGAACCAATAAAAATCGGGAAATCCCGTTAAAATAGCCTTTCAGTATTGAAGGGCTATATTTTTTTCCAAAAAAAATTTCAAAAGGGCTCAAATATAAAATGAAAAAAATTATAAAAAATTTCTTTTTCCGTTTTGGGCGAAGGACAGAGGGGAATTAAATGGATAAATGCCCGAAGCCCAAAACTCCTTTATGTGTTTTATTTCGGTGATTCCAATTTCTTTGCGCCACTACTTGTTAAAAGTGATCTCATCTGAATTATTGCAGTATTATTTAATTTTAAAATTCGATCTTTTTGAGAAAGTCCTTCGCGAATCAATAATGCGTTTATACTTTCAAGATTAGATAAAACTACTAGTTGTTCAATTAGGGCGTAATCTCGAATATTTCCTTTTAACTTTGGATTTTGATCTCGCCACATTTTTGCGGTTATTCCAAATAATGCCACATTGAGCAAATCCGCTTCATTGGCGTATTTCATATTCGTCTGATCTTTTGTTAATTCATGCGGAATTAGTTTTTCTTTTATGGCATCGGTATGAATTTTATAATTAATTTTTGTCAGCGTTCTTTGAAGATTCCATTCTAACTTTTGTCTATCATTTTCATCTTCCTTCAATCTCTGAAATTCTTTGATGAGATAAATTTTGAATTCAGCACTAATCCACATCCCGAATTCAAATGCGATGTCTTTATGCGCATAAGTTCCGCCATATCTTCCAGTTGTAGCTTTTAAGCCTATGGCTTTAGTTTTTACTACCCATTCTTTTGCGCTTATTTTATAGTTATTTAAACCCGCCTTACTTTTAATTATGGCGAATTCGCCATAATTAAAATTTGGGTTATAAATTCTTTCCCAAATACCCAAAAATTCAACCGTATTCCTATTTCTCAGCCAGTCGGAAATAAAAAAATCACCATCTTTTGCCTTAAGCATGTCGGTCAGGGAGATATAATCATAGTCAGAATCGCCCTGTTTTATGACCGTGATTCTAGTTCCCTTTACATTTATAGTTTTATTTTTTGGCATATATTTATTTTACCATATTTGGGATCAGGGGTGAATGCCCGAAGCCCAAAACTCCTTACTTTTCATTTGTTGTTTTATTTAACTTCTCAAGCTTTTTAAAAAAGTTGCTTAATGGTGGTTTAAAATATTCTTTAAATAATTTATCGGTAAGCTTCTTATATTCTTTTCCTCTTTTTTGCATTTTATAATTGTTTAATGAAATTTGTTTTGATGTTAGTATCAGATCAACTATTCTCTCTTTTTGGTTTTGCTGAATTTTATATTTTTGAATATATGCTTCAATAGTTAAATGCGTTATTTCATGTAATATCGTATTGATTTTAGATTTTGAATTTATATTAAGAATGATTTGATTTGGCAAAGAATAGGAACCGCCCATACCATATTTGGTGAGAATTAATTTGTAGTCTTTTTTATTCTTTTGCCACAAGTATTTTTCAATTTACCATAAAAGCTATCTTTTACTTTGGAAAACTTACTTAAAATTTCATTTTTTTCTTTTTCATAATCTTTTTCATTTTCCACCCCTCGTTTTTTCCATTCATCGGTCAATTCTTCGCGAACTGCGATGCCACGCATTCGTTTTTCAATCCAATCTTCGGGATAGCCCTTGAGTTTATAAAGCATTTTTGTTCTCTTAGTGGCTAACTCTGGATTTTCTATTTCCTGAACGCGTTCATAGCCGACTTTTGCCAGCCAGCGCTTAAATGGCTCGGCCTTGGAGGAGGGGATTGACTGAATTATACGGAACATACCTTCGGTATTGGCGCAGTCGGTTTCTCGCTTTTTTCCGTCTGATGCTTCTAATTTCAACCCGTGACAAAATGTCACGACTTCACTGCCTTCTTCCGTTAACCGCTGTTTTAACTTTCTCCAGTATGCGCCAGCGTCAGGACTGTCTGTTAAAATTTCAACTACGTCTACAACTGAAAACCACCATTCTTTTTGATGAATAGTTTTTCTGATAGATTTGCCTCTGAATATGGCAATATGATGGTTCTGATGTTGGGTTTCTCCCATAGACGCATTATAGTAAATTTTGAAACATGATGAAAGCGAAAGTAAATCGGGGCAAATTTATTTTTTGTTTTTAATGAAGAATTTCAAATCTCTCTCAGTCTTTTCTGTTAGGGCATATTCATCAAGTAGTTCAAGGCTTACCCAGTCAAAATCTTCACCTTCATTCAAAACAAATTCGGACTTGGTTTTTTCACTCAGCATATAAAACACAAAACGATGGGTTTGAAATTCTTCATTAAAATAGTCGTAAAGCGTGATAACTTCTTCTGCTTTAAATTTAATCCCAATTTCTTCATTAAGTTCTCTGATAAAACAATTGACCGGCTTTTCCACGCCTTCATTTAAGCCTCCAAAAAATGCCCAGGAATTGGGATTAAATTTAGTATTTGAATCACGCTTGTGCAATAAAACGGAATTGTTTTTGGGATTATATAAAAATCCGCCAGCCCAGAATTTTTCCATAAAAAAATAAATTTGCCCCTGATTGAATTAGTAGTAAAAGTAAAGGATTTTTTTATTATTTCCGATAATGGGCGGC
>JBBTVF010000051.1:0-1385 GCA_038063335.1 Patescibacteria group bacterium | reverse complement strand
TTTTTATTAATGATCAGACCTCGGCGACGATTTCTGTTGTCGCAAAAGCCGTAAACGCCACTTCTACCGTCACTTCCACTCAATCTACGGCAACGTCGTCTCTCGCAAGTTTAGAAAAACAAGTTTTTTATTTTAATAAAAGCGGTCAGATTTTTAGGGCAAAAGATGGTGAAGATGAAATGGTGAGCGACCGGATTTTTGAAAATTTGCAAAAGATAGAAGCGAACAATGACGGTCTAATGGTGATTGTCCGTTATGGCAGTTTGACGTCACCACAATTTGAAATTTTTAGTTTGATTTCAAAAATGTGGCAACCGCTGGAAAAAGTTTCGGCCGCGACATTTTCTCCGGACGGAACAAAAATCGCTTATCTTGAAGCCGGAGCGAAAATAACAAGCAATTTAATGATTAGAGATTTGGTTGGCAAGAAAAAACAAACATCAAAGATTTTTTCATTGACGCAAAAAGATTTCGATTTAAACTGGTTTGATAATAATAAAATAATTTTGGTTCAAAAGCCGTCATATTTATACGGGAGCGAATTTTTTAGCATTGATATTAAAAATAAAACTATTAGTTCGTTTATTAGTGGAAATGGTTTAATGCTTAATTGGTCTAAAGAAAATGGCGAATTCGGCTTGAAGTTTGAAAGTGATATTAAAGGCGCCAATGGGAAATTAAATTTAATTGATAAGAGCGGGACAAATCGCGCCAATATGGGGTTTTTAACATTACCGAGTAAATGTTCAATCGGTCTGGCGAAGATTTACTGCGCCATTCCGCAGTCTTACACCAGTTTTCAGGAACCGAAATTGCCGGATGAATACCTTAAAAGAGCGGCTTATTCAACGGACGCGATTTACGAAATTGACATTAATCAAAATATTTTCAGCGGACTTTACGGCGAAACCGAACCGGTTTTGGATGCCGAACATTTTACGCCGTTTGACAGTCAATTATTGTTTGTGAATAGATATGACGATAAGGTGTATGGATTGGCATTATGAACCCCCACACCATAACGAGTTCTAAATTATGTTCTTTATGTATATATTAAAAAGTAAGAAAGACGGTGAGTTATATTTCGGATACACAAATAATTTAATTAAAAGATTAAAAGAACATAATTTAGGATTGGTCAGGTCAACTAAATCCAGAATTCCGTTATACTATGTTTATTTTGAAGCTTATGCATCAAAAGAAGACGCAACAAAACGGGAACATAATCTAAAACTGCGAGCCAAGGCTTTAAGACAGTTAAAAATCAGAATTAAACTTAGTCTTATGTCATAACTCGTTTGGTGTGGGGGTGAAAAACGAAAAAACATTGGTGATAATAAAACCCGATGGAGTTCAGAGGTCTTTAATCGGGGAAATTATAAAGC
>JBBTVF010000050.1:0-6127 GCA_038063335.1 Patescibacteria group bacterium | reverse complement strand
TCCGTTATTTATAATTTATACTACCAAGCTTTATTCTTTTGTCAAGAATTTAAATAATAACCGACGATTAAAAAAAGCACGCCGATTATTAAATATATTTTCATCCTATCTTCAAACCGTTTCTTCATAATTTCCTCCTTATGAAATTGATTTAATACTATAAATAGCATAATATATTTTTGTAAAATATGTCAACTCCAAAAATTATTGTTGTTCTCGGTCCCACCGCCAGCGGTAAATCTGACTTGGCCGTTAAAATCGCTGAAAAATATAACGGCGAAATTATTTCCGCGGATTCGCGGCAAGTTTATAAAGGATTAAATATTGGAAGCGGCAAAGTCCCGCTTAATTTTTGCAATTCCCATGATGATGACACTTCATGCGGTCGCATTAAGTGTCATCAAAAAAAATTATTATGTTATAAAAATATTCCCCATTATCTTTTAGATGTCGTTTCGCCGAAGAAAACTTTTACTGTTACTCAATATCAAAAACTCGCCAAAAAAGCGTTTCAACAAATTATAAAAAAGGGAAAAATTCCAATTATTTGCGGCGGAACAGGTTTATACATTGATGCCCTTGTTTATGATTATAAATTTCCCGAAGTTCCGCCTCAACCGAAATTAAGAAAAAAACTGGAAAAAATTTCAACCGAAAAATTATTTGAAAAACTCCAAAAATTAGACCCTAAAAGATCGGAAAATATAGACAAAAATAACCGTCGCCGTTTAATCCGCGCCTTAGAAATTATTACCGTAACCAAAAAACCCGTTCCGATAAATTTTGCTACTATCAATGGTAGCAAAAACATTCCTTATCAAACATTGAAAATTGGAATTAAAAAATCTCCGGAAGAATTGAAAAAATTGATTAAAAAACGGCTTTTAGCCCGGCTACGCGGAAAAAACAATATGATTAAAGAGGTAGAAAATCTTCATAAACCCTTCGGCTCCTCTCAGGGCAAACAAGGGCTTAGCTGGCAGCGACTTGATGATTTGGGGCTAGAATACCGCTATATTTCCCGCTATTTGCACGGTTTAATAAATAAGCAAGAAATGATTGAAGTCTTGGAAAAAGAAATTTATCGCTACGCCAAGCGTCAAATAACTTGGTTCAAGCGCGACAAAAAAATTTTCTGGGTGGAAAATTATCAAGAAGCGCAAAAATTAACGAAAAAATTTTTAAAATAAAAAAGAGGAGATATAATAAATACTATCTCCTCTCTTTTTAGCCAAATCCCGAAACTTTTAATTTTTCTAATTCTAATTTTTCCCGTAAGAGATTGGCTGTAATGGGATATTCTGGAATGTTAATGCGCGTTAAAACTTCAAAACGATACATTGGCAATGGTCTCTGCCATGACTTGCCTATTTCATCTTCTATCACCATATCAATTTTTTTCAAAGCTTCCCGTTGCTTAAATGTTCCTTCGCTCTTTTGCCTTTGAAAAAAATCTTCAAATTCCACATAATCGGCCAATCTTTTACTGATGTATTCGCTTGTTTTTTTTATTTTTTCCGACTGCGAAAGATTTAATTTATGTTCAGTAAAGAGATTATCTTTTATCCCCCATAAAATTTTTTTCAACGATTCTATTTTTTGGGGAGAAAAAGAATATTTTCGCGACTTAAATTGCAAATCGCAGACTTCATCTAAAAATTGTCTCCTTTCTTCCTGCTCATCTAACGCAATCGCCCCTCTTCTTATTCTCAATTCATCGTTTAATACCCTTAATCTTTCATCTAAAAAATCCTTAATTTCAGATTCAATTCTCTTCATATCTTCTGGATAGTGAAAAAAAATCTCTCCGATATGAACCCGCGCGCCTCTTATCGCGAGTCTTAACGCCTCATCCGTCTTCTTTTCTATTACTTCTTTTTTTATTGAAACTTCTTTTTCTAAGGGCGCCTCTTTCTTTGTCGTTTCCGAAATTTTAGGAATTTTTTCTCCCTCTACATAGCCCCCCTTCCCTAAAATACTTTTAGTAAATTCTACTAATTCCTCTTGCTTACTCTTAAACTTAGATTCTTCAACTTTATCACCCTCCTCACCTTTTCCTCCTACTTCTCCTTCTATTTCATTTTCTTCTTTTTCTTCAACTATTTTCTCAATATCCCTCGACTTACATTCTGGATTTAAACAATGAGACATCTCTTCTTCTTCAAATTTTGAATCACAATCCTTGCAACGATAATGATAAATTTTTTCATCATCTTCTTTTTTAAATTTACCTTCTAAAATTTCCATATTCATATCTCCTTATATTTTTTATTTACTTTATATAAAACGAATTTATCTATCTTTTGCGACAATAAATCAGGAAATAAGCCGCGTTTCCAACATTTTTTTCAATTTTTCCGGATTACCACGGCCTTTTAATTTTGCCATCGCCTTGCCGATTAAAAATTGGATAATGTTTTGTTTGCCTTTTTTATAATCTTCAACAGCCGCAGGATTTTCATTAATAACCTCCTGGATAATTTTCTCAATTTCCGCCTCGTCCGAAATCTGGTTCCAACCCTTTTCTTCAACAATCTGCCGCGAGTCAGCGCCGCTTTTATGCATTTCTACTATTAAATCTTTGGCAATACGGCTGGAAATTTCCCCCTTGATAGCCAAAACAACCAAATCCGCGAAATTTTCCGGGCTTATGTTTAATTCTTTAATACCAATTTTTAGCTCATTTGTCAACCCCCTAATATCGCTGGTTAAATAATTATAAAGCATATTAGTTGCTTCTTGTTCGCGCAAATCCGCATTCAACTCTGAGATAGACGCCTCAAAATAATTCGCCAAATCGCGATCTTCAATAAAAATTTCCGGTTGTTCCGGTCTTAATCCGTATTCTTTAATAAATCTTTCGCGTTTTTGAGCCGGTAATTCCGTTATTTCCGCTTTTAATCCGTTTAAATCAAATTTTAAAATATCCATTATCGGCAAATCCGGCTCGGGAAAATAACGATAATCATGCGCTTCTTCTTTTTTGCGCTGGCTTACGGTTATTTTTTTATTTTCATCCCATCCCCTTGTTTCATGAATAATTTTTTCACCTTTTTTAAGAATTTCCTCCTGTCTTTTAATTTCATAATCAATCGCGTCCTTGACCGCCTTAAAAGAATTAAGGTTTTTTACTTCTACTTTTGTTCCCAATTCATTATCTTTACTGATTGAAACATTCGCTTCAACGCGCATCTGCCCTTTTTCCATATCCGCGTCGGAAATTCCCAAATAACGCAAAATCAATCGCAATTCTTTGGCAAAAGCCACAGCTTCTTCGCCGGTTTTAATATCCGGTTCCGTAACCAATTCCATTAACGGCAAACCGGCGCGATTGAAATCAACCAGACTGTCGCCATCCGCATGTAATAATCTTGCCGTGTCCTCTTCTAAATGAACACGGGTTATTTTTACGCCGTTTAATACACCGCCTAAAACAAGTGGCTTGTCATACTGCGAAATCTGATACCCTTTCGGCAAATCCGGATAAAAATAATTTTTGCGGTCAAATTTTGACATCTGAGGAATTTCACCGTTAAGCGCCATTCCCAATTTAAAAACCGCCTCAACGGCTTTTTTATTCGCAACTGGAAGCGTTCCCGGATGAGCAAGACAAATCGGGCAAATATTAACATTCGGCTGTTTTTCATCGGAATTATTTAAACAACCGCAAAACATTTTTGTTTTAGTTTTTAATTCAGTATGAATTTCAAGACCAATGGTCGGTTTATACATAAAATTTATTTTAACAAAAAAAAGCGGCTTTCGCCACTCCTTTTTATAACTTTAAACCTTTAACTTTATAACTTTTTACACCACCTCTATCCCCATACTTCGCGCGCTGCCTTCAATAATTTTCATCGCCGCTTCAACATCATTAGCGTTCAAATCAACCATTTTCTTTTCGGCAATTTCGCGAATCTGCGCTTTTGTCACCTTCCCCACCTTTCCTTTCAAAGGATTGCCCGCACCTTTTTCAATGCCTGCGGCTTTGCGCAATAAATCCGAAGCCGGCGAAGTTTTAAGTTTAAATTCAAAAGTCCTATCAACAAAAATAGTGATTTCCGCGGGAATAATACTACCAACCATTTCTTTTGTGGCTTCGTTGAATTGCTGACAAAACTGAGCAATATTTATGCCATGTTGTCCCAAAGCCGGACCGATTGGCGGAGCCGGATTGGCGGCGCCAGCCGGAATTTGAAGTTTTAAAGTTGTTTTAATTTCCTTCATATTTTTTGAACTTGCAATGAATCTAATTCCACGGCTGTTTCTCTGCCGAAGATAGGAACCATTACTTTTAATTTTCCGTGTTCTTCGTCAACTTCGCTGATTTTACCCTCGCTGTCCTTAAACGGCCCATCCGTTATTTTAACCGTTTCACCAACGCTAAATTCCACTTTAAATTTAGGCTCATTATCGCCCATTCGCGACAATAAAGCGTCAACTTCTTTTTTGGAAAGCGGAGCCGGCTCAGTGGAATTTGCGCCGACAAAACCCGCAACGCGTGGAGTATTTCTCACAACATACCACGAATCATCGCTCATTACCATATTAACTAAAACGTATCCCGGGTATATTTTTTCTTCCACCTCTCTTCTTTTGCCGTTTTTTATTTTAATCTTTTTTTCTTTCGGAACAATAATGTTAAAAATCTTGTCACTCATTTCCAAAGAATCAATCCTCTGTTTCAAATAACGCGCCACTGCGTCTTCATAACCGGAATAAGTATGAACTGCATACCAATGGCGTTCACCGTTTTTATCTATTGAAGATTTTGATTTTTCTTGCGCAACTTGATTAGCCATATTTTTTATAATATAAATTTACCCAATAAATATCTGAATATAAAATCCAAGGCGCCTAAAAATAAAGCCGTTGCCAGAGATAAAATGACAACAATCAAAGTCATCCGGCCGGTTTCCTGCTTTGTCGGCCAATTAACCCTTTTAAACTCCTGCTTGGATTCAATAATGTAAGATTTAATCTTTGAAAACATGCCAATTAATTTTATATAAAATTCCCTATATGTCAAGATTTTTCACCATCGCCGCCTGATTTGAAATAAAAGCTTTGCGCGGTTCAACGTTTTCACCCATTAAAATATCAAACAATCTGTCGGCTGACGTGGCATCCTCAATACACACCAATCTCAAAATTCTATTATTGAAATTCATCGTTGTTTCCCATAATTGAGAAGGATTCATCTCTCCAAGGCCTTTATATCTTTGGATGCTTATGCCCGATGTCCCGCCGAAAGTTTTCACGATTTTTTCTTTTTCAATATCGTTATAAGCATATTGAACATCTTTGCCTTTTTGGATTTTATACAATGGCGGCTGAGCAATAAATAAATGTCCGTTTTCAATAATCGGTCGGAAGTAACGGTAAAAAAGAGTCAATAAAAGAGTTCTAATATGGGCGCCGTCAACATCCGCATCGGTCATTATGATAATTTTATGATAGCGAATTTTTGAAACATCAAGATTATCGGCAATAGCGGTTCCCATGGCAATAACCAAAGATTTAATTTCATTATTCGCCAACATTTTGTCAATGCGGCTTTTTTCAACGTTTAAAATTTTTCCGCGAAGCGGTAAAATTGCCTGCGTTCTCCGGTCGCGCGCCGATTTCGCGCTACCTCCGGCGCTGTCGCCTTCCACTATGAATAATTCCGATTCTTCGGCTTTCCTGCTTGAACAATCGGCTAATTTGCCGGGCAAAGTCATTCCTTCCAACGCGCCTTTCCGCAAAACCGTTTCTTTGGCAGCTTTGGCGGCTTTTCTCGCTTTTTGCGCCAACATGCATTTTTCAATAACCGCGCGCGCATCCACTGAATTCTTTTCTAAAAATTCTTTTAATGTTTCTCCCACAACCACTTCAACGGCAGTACGCGCCGGCGGATTTCCAAGCCTTGCCTTAGTCTGGCCTTCAAATTGCGGCTCCGGTAATTTCACGGAAACAATCGCCGCCAATCCTTCTCTTACGTCATCGCCGGTAAAATTTTCGTCTTTTTCTTTAAGATAATTATTATTTCTGGCGTAATCGTTTAAAACCTTGGTTAACGCCGAACGAAATCCTGTTAAATGCACTCCGCCATCCGGAGTGTAAATATTATTGGCAAAACTTAATT